>DATKXS010000040.1:0-8646 GCA_035528895.1 Candidatus Desulfaltia sp. | reverse complement strand
CATGGTGATGTAATAGGTCCCTTCCTCCCGGCCGAGGTCGAACATCCGGCAGACATTCCGGTGCGAGATGGTGCGGGCGAGCTTCAATTCATTCCGGAAGCGCTCGATGGTCCTCTCGTCGCCGGCGATATCGGGATGGAGGAGTTTCAGGGCCATTTTTTCCTGAACTTCGGTGTCGAAGACTTTGTATACCCGGCCCATGCCGCCCCGGCCCAGGTCCTCGATGATCTGATATCTCCGGGCGAAAGTCGAGCCGGCGGTCAATCCCTTGATCGGCACTTGAACGGTCTCGGTGACCGCGATTTCTTTATCCTGAGGCAGGGGAGAGGCGCAATTCCCGCAGAACCGGGTGCCGGAGGGGTTTTCAGAATGACACTTGGGGCATTTCATCAGGACGCACCTTTCTTCGGATCCTGCTCCCGAATGATATCCTTCCTTTAACGTTCGCGCCAGGTGCGCTTAGGTCTTGCCCAAATACATAACACCGTCCTCAGGCGCTGTCAATACCGCGGGGGCAGGGCCGCCCTTAGGCGGGTGGCCGTGATCGGCAGCCGGTTGAGCCGGGCGCCCGTGGCGTCAAACACCGCATTGGCCACGACCGCCCCCATGTTGACGATGGGCGGCTCGCCGCCTCCCTGGGGTTCTAAGTCCCTGTTCTCAACCAGGACCGCCTCGATCTCGGGTAGCCAGGAGAAGCGGGGGATTTCGTAGGTGTCGAAGTTGAGGTCCCGGATGGCGCCCCCGCGGAAATGAATTTCCTCGGACAGACAATACCCCAGTCCCATGGTGATGCAGCCCTCTATCTGAGCTTTGGCGCCATCGGGATTGATCACCCGGCCCATGTCCTGGGCGCAGACGACGCGCTTCACCTTCACGGCGCCGTTCTTGTTGACTTCGACTTCGGCCATGGTGGCGACATAGGTATTGAGGTAATTGACGAGAGACACCCCGAAACCGCGTCCGCTGGGCGCTTTGGCTGCCGTCCAACCGAACCGCGCGGCCGCGGCGGCAAGCACCCTCTTCATCCTTTCGTCCTTGAGGTTGATCCGCCGGAACTCCACGGGGTCGAGGCCGGCCTTGGCCGCCATCACGTCCATATGCGACTCGCGGGCGAAGGTGTTGGTGTTGCTTCCCGGCGCTCTCCAGGCGCCGACTTCGAAGGGATGGACACCGGCGCCTCCCCGGCCCCAGCTCCCCCGGGAAAGGATCCGGTAGTGGGGGATATCGTAGAAAGGCTGGGAGGTCCGCTCGCCTCCGAAAAAGATGTCATAGTCCCAGAGGACTAGCCTATTGGCTGCGTCCGCCCCGGAGATGATCTTGACGACCGCCGCCGGCTGAAAGGTGTCATAGAAAAATTCCTCGCTCCGGCTCCAGGCGACCTGGACGGGAACCCCCGCGAGCTTGGCCAGGCGGGCGGCTTCGACCGTCTGAAGATTTCTGTTCTTTCCGCCGAAACCGCCGCCGACAAACGGCGTTATGACGCGGACCTTTTCCAGCGGCAGGCCGAGAGCCTGAGCGACTTCCTCCTGGAGGCCGAACGGCCGTTGTGTCGACGCCCAGACAGTGGCCGAGCCGCCTTCAATTTTTACCGTGGCGGTGTGAGGCTCCATGGGCGCGTGGGCGACATAGGGGGTGAAATAGGATTCTTCGAAAACGGACTCCGCCAGCTTCTTCCCTTCCTCGAGGTTTCCTTTTTCTTCGACGACGTCTCCCGTGGAAGCTACTTTGACCAGGTGCTCATAGATGGTCTCGTCGTCGACGGCCGCTTCGGGAAGCTCCCACTCGGCCCTGATCTTGGAAAGAGCTCCTTCCGCAAGGTCGTAAGAGCTATGGAGCACGGCGATCATTTCGCCGTCCTGAATTATCCTGGCCCCTTCGGTCCTTTCCGCCCCCGAGAGGTCGACCGCCTTGAGCTTCGCTCCGTGGGCGGGAGGCCTCAGTATCCGCGCATAGAGCATTCCGGGCAGTCGGATGTCGCCCGCGTACTGTGCTCTGCCGGAGACCTTGAGGACAGCGTCCTTCCTGTCGGCCGGCTTTCCGACGATGGCATATTCCGAAGGCGGCTTGACGGCCGGCTTCGGATCCAGGTGCCGTTCGATCATCTTCCCCTTGGCCAAGGTCCCATAAGAGACGCGGTTTTGCGGGTTCACTTTTTCCTGGACAAAGCCGTCCTTGGTCGCCAGTTGAGCGACGGGAAGCCTCAGGTGTTCGGAAGCGAGCTCGATCAGGACCCCCCTGGCCTCGGCGGCCGCCTGCCTGAGCGCCGGGCCGAAGTACTTGATCGACCGCGAGCCGAAAGTCCCCATGTCCCACGGACAGAGCGCCGTATCTCCCATAACCATGTCCACCCTGTCGAGCGCGACGTCGAGCTCTTCGGCGGCGATCTGGGCCAGTGCTGTCTGAGTGCCCTGTCCGAGTTCGGCTTTGCCGGCAAAGCCGGTTATCTTGCCGTCCTCAGCGATTCGGAGATAAGCGTTGAAATCGGTGGGGTAGTCACGGCCTCCGGACCGCTGCTGAGCCTCAAGCCAGTCCCAGGGCTCGCCGACCGTGAAGAAGACGAACACGCCGCCACCGGCTAGTTTCATGAACTCGCGGCGTTTCATCTTCGTACTCCTTTCTTCATTTCCTGAGCGGCCGTCTCAATGGCCTGGATGATCCGCATGTAGCCGCCGCAGCGGCAGAGATGGTCTTCCATGCTCCGGATGATCTCCTCCCGTGTGGGTCGGGGGTTCTTGCGGAGCAGACCGTAAGCCGCGATGATCATCCCCGAGGTGCAGTACCCGCACTGCATGACGTTGTGCCGGACGAATGCCTCCTGGAGCGGGTGGAGCCGGCCGTTGACGGCCAGGCCTTCGATCGTAACAACCTTCTTTCCCCGGGCGCTCTTCAGCGGGAACTGACACGACCGGACAGGCTCGCCGTCGACGAGGACCGCGCAGGCGCCGCAGAACCCCTCCCCGCAGCCGTATTTCGTCCCGGTGAGCCCGAGCTCATCGCGCAAGACCCAGAGAAGCATTCGGTCGGGGTCCGCGTCCAGGCTGGCGGGCCGGCCGTTGACCTCGAAACGGATTATTTCTTTCATGCCTTCCCCTCGTCTTCCCTTGTTCTCGATCCAGGTATATCACTGCGGACGGACAGACGTCAACCGCAAGACGGCTCTGTGACGAAAAGTGGGGCAGTTAGCTAGGGAATGATCAGCAATCCCTGTTATCCCTTGCTTACCCCACTTTTCATTTCAGAGCCCGGTGAGACGCCGGGACTTGTCTGGTTGCCGGATAGGAAGGCGAAGCCTTCAGGGCCTATTTCTTCTTGTCGTCTGTTGTTTCTTTGTCTTTCTTTTTCAGGGCGGTCTTGAGCTTCTCGGCGAACAGGCCGCCAAAGGAGACCTCTTTCGCGGCCGCCGGCTTGATCTCTTCTTTCTTTTCCTTGGCGGCGATTTCGACTTCGACTTCCTCTTGTTCCTTGATTGCGGCCAAGGCCTCCTGTTCCGATTCGGCCAGCTCGATGCGTTCCTCGATCACCCGGCGCTCGCTCTTGCGCAGACGCGGTCCCTTTTCGCCTTCGATCTGGGGCTTTTTCCTCTTGGCCGGCTTGGCAGCGGGCGCTTCGCCCCTTGCCTCCAAGGGGCGAGGCGCGACCTGGAAAGGAGGAACGGCCTCTTCGATCTCCTCTCCAGCCTCTTCTGCGGAGATCTCCTCTTCCGGGAGAGCTTCCGCCTCCGGCTCGAAGGCCGGCGCTTCCGGGACTTCGACAGGTAACTCGGGCGTGACCTCCTCGACCTCCAGGCGAGGCTCCTGATAATGGAAAATCCCCTTTTTCTTTTCGGAGGCGCTGAACTCCGGTGAGTTGAGCAAGGTGGTCTCGACATCCTCCTGGGTGGTCTGCTTGAGGATATCCACCAGGTGGTAAGCCCGGAGGAAATGGAGCGAATGTCCGTCCGGCCCCAAAGCAAAGGCTTTGAAGATCATGACCAGCAAGTCATGAAGGTCCTTATCGTCCCTCTGCTCATACAGCGGTAGGAGTTGTTCGAGGGTCTCCTTCTCCAGGAAGATGATCTTGTTCGGCAGAGCGAAGGTGAAGGCCTCCGCACCGGGGTCGGTAAACTTGTCCTCGACGGGATTGTAGTTCAGTTGGGGGACGGAGATTTTCTTCTTGGATTTCTTCAGCCAGAAAGTGAACTCGGCGGGACCTTTTCTCTCCAGCGTCAGGCTGGTGCCTTGGGGGATGTTCTGGGAGAGGAAGAAGTCCTTCAAGCCCAGGAAGTTACAGCTCGAGGGATAGTAATAGACCGTGTAGTTCTTGTTCTCCTCGGCATCCACAAAAGTGTACTCCCGGATGGGAGAGAGTTCCTTGTTCAGGCTCTTGGGAACCCGGACTCCCCCCGACAGGACTTCCCGCCAGGTGAGATAGATCTTGAGGGGGAACTCGTGGAAGGTGCTCAGTTGCGGCTTCTCCGTCACCTCGATCTCCGGCAGCTTGGCCGAAGCCGCGGACAGGGGAAGCTCCTCCAGGAGGGAATTGAGGATGGACTTGAGATGCCACCGGCCCCAGCCGAGCGGCGAGACGAAAACGAATTCCTTCTTGTACTTCTTCTCGAGCGCGTAATCGAGCGACAGGCAGGTGATCTCGAAGAGGTTGTGGGAGGCTTCGAGGCCGAAGAATTGGCTGACCAGATCCTCTGTGCGGGCGGCAAGGCGCGTTTCCTGGATCAGTTTGGCGGCCTCTTTGGTCTTGTCGTCGGGGATGTCGACCTGGTTCTTGGCGAGCTGCCAGTAGTCGTTCCAGTTGAAGAAGCGGTCGGATTTGGCGAGGGCCGAGCGCAGCCTTTTCTCCAGGGTCTTGATATCCCGGTCGACCATCGGGAGCTCGTTGAGACGGGGATCTTCGGCTTTCTCCATTTTTTCGGGGGCCAAACCCTTCCTTTCACAATCGGAGGGGAGGAGAACCTGAGTTTTGGTCTTGGCCATGTAATCGATATATTTCCGGAAAAGGCCGCCGCCGCTATACTCCACCTCCAGCATTTCGCACTGGAAGCTGTCGTAGAAGACCTTGTTGATGACCTTGAGGACGACCGCTCCCTGGAAGTGCTCAACGGTCTTGCTGCTGACCGTCAGCGCCTCATCATATTCCTTGCAGATGAGGTCGCCGACCTGATATTTGAAGTTGGGGTTGTACTTGAAGACGTCGCAGTCGCGTTGGCCGGCGGTCTTGTGGAAGGCCAGCTTCTCGGTGATCTCGCGGAGCAAGAGCGGCCGGGAGGTCAGTACGAGCTCTTTCTCGACGAAGGCGAGGTTGTCTGCGGTGACCTGAGTGAGGTTGTTATCTTTATCCATTTTTCTCGGTTTTACCCATTAATAATACCATAATCACCTTTTGAACATGAAGCCGATTCTCGGCCTGGTCGAAGACGATGGAGGCGGGGGAATCGATGACCTCGTCGGTGACCTCGTCGCCCCGGTGGGCGGGGAGGCAATGCATGAAGAACGCCCCTTTCTTGGCCTGGGCCATCAGGCCGCGGTTGACTTGGAAGGGTGCAAAGATATGGGCCCGGGCTTCTTTCTCGGCTTCCTGACCCATAGAAGCCCAGACATCGGTGTAGACGGCGTCCGCCCCGGCCACGGCCCGGCGGGGGTCGTCGGTCAGGGTCAGGGAAAAACCGGTGTCCCTGCCGTCCTCCCTGGCCAGCCGGACAATCTCGGAATTCGGCTGGTAGCCGGTGGGTGTGGATACTGCCAGGGTGGCTCCCGCTTTGGCCCCGGCCAACATCAGACTGTGGCAGACGTTATTCCCGTCCCCGACATAGGCCAACTTGAGCTTCGACAGGTCGCCTACCTTCTCTTTGAGGGTGAAGAAGTCGGCCATGGCTTGGCAGGGATGGAGCAGGTCGGACAGGGCGTTGATCACCGGGATTTTAACGGCGGCCGCCAGGTCGATGATGTTCTGGTGGGCAAAGGTCCGGATCATGATCCCGTGGACCCAGCGCTCCAGGTTCTTACCGACGTCATGGAAACTCTCGCGGACGCCGACCTGGCCGTCCGAGGGGCTCATATAGATGGCGTGTCCGCCGAGTCCGAGCATCCCGACCTCGAAGGTCATCCGGGTGCGGAGCGAAGGTTTCTGGAAGATCATGGCCAGCACCTTGTTCTTCAGCGCCTTACGGGAGTGCCGGGGATCGGCTTTCATTTTAGCCGTGAGGTCCATGAGCTCATGGAACTCGTAGAGGCTGAGGTCGTGGATGGAGATGAAATCTTTGTTCACCGGTATCCTCCTAGGCGGCCACGATGCGCGTTCCCGATCTCCGGAGCAGAGCGGCCTTGAGATGGCTGGCCGAAGTGATCAGGACTTCCTGCCCGCCCGCCTGGATGTATTCGATGGCGGCCTCTATCTTCGGGCCCATGGACCCGCGCGGGAACTGGCCCTTGTCCAGGTGCTCTTTCGCCTGAGCGACGGTCATGACATCGAGCGGCCGCTGCTCCGGCGTCCCGTAGTCCAGGAAGACCCGTGCGACCCCGGTGAGGATGATAAACAGGTCGACCTTGACCTCGCGGGCGATCAGGCCGGCCACGTAGTCCTTGTCGATGACGGCTTCGACCCCCTTGAAGAGGCCGCGGCCGTTGATGACGATCGGGATGCCGCCCCCGCCGGCGGCGATGACGATCCGGCCGGCCGAGACAAGGTCCCGGATAACCCATTTGGAGACGATATCGATGGGCCTGGGGGAGGGCACGACCTTCCGGTAGCCCCGTCCGGCATCCTCGACCATCGCCCATTTCTTCTCTTTGGCCAGGGCCTGGGCCCGATACTTCGTGTAGAAGGGGCCCACCGGCTTGGTCGGCTCCGCGAAGGCCGGGTCTTCTCTGTCCACGACGACCTGGGTAACGACCGTGGCCACCTCCTTGTCGATCGAGCGGGTTCGGAGCTCGTTGATAATCGCCTTCTCCAGCATGAAGCCCATGCTTCCCTCGGTCATGGCGTCGCAGATGTCGAGGCTGAACGGGGGGACCTTGGTGACGGCTTCTTCCATCTGGAGGAGGAGGTTTCCGACCTGGGGTCCGTTGCCATGGACGATGATGAGTTCATACCCCTTGCGGACGATGTGGACCATCAGGCGGGCGGCGCGCTGGGCATTCCGCATCTGCTCCTCCTGCAGGCCGCGCTGGTTATCAGGAAGCAGGGCGTTGCCGCCGAAGGCGATGAGGGCGATCTTCTGTTTCATCAAAAGCCTTTGAGCACGTCCTTGAGCGTTGGCGACCCGATCTCCTGGAGTTCATAATGGACGCGGAGCAGCTTCTTGTTGGTGGTGAGGACCCGGTTGAGGTCGATGGGGGTGCCGCTCACCACCAGGTCGCAGTCGATCTTGTCGATGGTCGCGGCCAACTCCCGGACCTGCTTTTCGCCGTACCCCATGGCCGGGAGGACTTTGTCGAGGTGATTATACTTCAGGAATGTTTTCTTGATGCTGCCGACGGCGAAGGGACGGGGGTCGATGATCTCGGCGGCTCCGTATTTCTGGGCGGCGACGACCCCGGCGCCGAATTTCATGCCGCCGTGGGTCACGGTCGGGCCGTCCTCGATGACCAGGACGCGCTTTCCGGCGATGGCCTGGCCGTTCTCGACCGTGATGACCGAATTCGCCCGGATGACCGTCGCCTTGGGATTATACATCTTGATGTTCCCCAGGACGATATCGACCTGGTCCTTTCCGGCCGTGTCCATTTTATTGATGACGATGACCCGGGCCCGGCGGAAGTTGGTTTCGCCCGGATAGTAGCGCAGTTCGTGGCCGGCGCGGTGGGGGTCGGCGACCACGATCTCGAGGTCGGACTTGTAAAAAGAGAAGTCGTTGTTGCCGCCGTCCCAGAGGATGACGTCAGCCTCTTTCTCGGCCTGCTTCAGGATAGCGCCGTAATCGACACCCGCGTAGACGATGATTCCTTTGTCGATGTGGGGCTCATATTCCTCGCGCTCTTCGATGGTGCATTCGTGCTTGTCCAGGTCGGAATAGGCGGCGAAACGCTGCACCTTTTGTTTCACCAGATCTCCATAGGGCATGGGGTGGCGGATAACGGCCACCCTCCGGCCCTTGGCCTTGAGGATAAGGGCGGCCTTCCGGCTCGTCTGGCTCTTGCCGGATCCGGTCCGGACGGCGCAGACGGAAACGACCGGCTTCCGGCTCTTGATCATGGTGTCGTCCGGGCCGAGGAGGACAAAGCTGGCCCCGGCGGCCTGGACTTGGGAAGCCTTGTTCATCACGTATTCATAAGAGACGTCGCTGTAAGCGAAATGAACGTCATCCACTTTGAATTTTCGGATGAGGTCAGTGAGGTCAGCTTCGGCATATATTGGGATACCTTTGGGATAGAGCTTTCCCGCCAGCGCGGCCGGGTACCTGCGGCCTTCGATGTCCGGGATCTGGGTGGCGGTGAAAGCGACCACCCGGCAAGCGGCGTTGTCGCGAAAGTAAACGTTGAAATTATGGAAGTCCCTTCCGGCGGCGCCCATGATGATGACTTTCTTCATGATGATTGCTCCTTATCGGACCGGGCGGACTGTTCTCCGGGACAGACTACCCCGTCAAAAAATGAACGATTAGTATAATACAGGGGGTTGGGCTAAATCAAACGCGGAGGCTCGGAGAGGCTCGGG
>DATKXS010000039.1:0-4597 GCA_035528895.1 Candidatus Desulfaltia sp. | reverse complement strand
TAGGGCTCGCCGCTTACGAGGATGATGTCGAAATCGCGGCCCGAGGTAGCGATCATGATCGTTCGCCCCTATTATAACAGGGGAACAAAGCATCAAGACACAGAATCCCTCCGGGATCTCCCGCTTTCAATATTCGGCTTTCTGGAAGCGGTAGAGGCTGAAGGCGGCCAGGCCGCAGCGGATGACCTCTTTGATGGAGAAGCGGTCGTTGATCCAACCGGTGGGAAACGAAAAAAGGAATGGGGCGAAAGCGTAGAGTGCCCTGAATCATCTGGAATGGGACCCGACTGACAAAAAAAAGAGCGGTTCTCTGGCGAGAACCGCCCCTTTCTGATGCCCGAAAGATATCTTCGGCTAGCTCTTTTTCAGCTTGATGTCGCCGCTGAAAGAGGAGACCTTGAGCGTCGCGCCGCCGCCGTTGACCGCCCCGCTCATCTCCTTGGGTGAGACCTTGCCCACGACCTTGACCTCGAAATCGGTCTCGATACCGCCGCTGAAGGTCTCGGCCTTGAAATCGAAGGCCGAATCGGCCGGGAGATAGAGCTCCACGTCGCCGCTGTGCGACTTGAAGCTGTAGTTGCCTTGCCGGTTGATCCGGCCGCGATAAATGACTTCGCCGCTCAAGGCCTTGGCCCGGACCGACGAGGCCTCGGAGATCTCGGCCAGCTCGACGCCGCCGCTCACCGTCTCGGCCTCGACCGAGCCCTTGATCATGTTGGCCTTGATATCGCCGGAGATGGACTTGAGGAAGGTGTTGCCGGTCACTTCGGCGACGACGACCTCCCCGCTGATCGAGTTGCACTCGGCTCCGCCGGCGGCCTTGGTAAGGCGGACGTTGCCGCTGATCGTCTCGAGGTCGGACATTCCGCCGATCGCTTCCGCGGTGACATCACCGCTGATGCTGTGGGCTTTGAGGGCCGCCCTCTCCGGGATCCAGATCTTATAATCCACCGAGACGTCGGTAGATTCGCCGCCCCAGGGTTTTTCGCCCTTGGGATACTTGGTCTCAATCCGGAGCACATTGCCTTCCTGGGCGATCTCGATCTTCACCTTGGCGGCGTTCTCCTTGGCCTTTTCCAGGGAATCAGCCTTCGAGATTTTGAGGGCCTCGATCTTGACCTGGTCCTGGTTCCAGCTCATGGCCACGATGTCGCCCGAGATGTTGCTGATATCCACCTTGCCGTCCTTGGCCAGCGCCATCGTCTTCTCGAACTTCTCTTCGTACTTCTCTTTGGCCAGGGCGAAAGAAAAGACCAGCAGAAGAGAGACCACGAGCCAGACTGTCCGTTTCATTCGCAGATTCTTCATTGTTTTCCTCCTTCTATCTAGCCTGATCTATTCACAAATAATGCGAAAAATAACCCCCTCCCCTGGGAGACTGTGTCACAGTGTCATTGCGAGAAAGCGAAGCGACCGAGTCGGATTGCCGCGCTCCCTGCGGTCGCTCGCAATGACAAATCGGAATTACGACACAGTCTCTGGTGGGAGGGAATTTTATACTCTTCATATCATGAATAATCCAGGCTATAGAATTCAAAGGACCGTCTCCGCCTTCTCGCGGGCGGACGATCGTTCCAACCCCATCATTTCCTCGAGGGTATCCACCTTTTCCCGATAGGCCGTCAGAAGGTAGGCCCGGGCCGTCAGGTTGCCGGGATCTCTCTCGACGATCCGCCGGCAGGCCAGGATGGTTTCATCCATCGCCGCCAGGTTGCGTTTAAAGATCTCGGCAAGCTGGGGGGCCAGGCTGCCATCCTGAGACTGAACGGCCTCGTTCAACGACTGGATAGCCTTTTCATAATAGCCCTGGGCTTCCTGGAGCTTGGCCAGGGCGTATTCGACGGAGCCTTCCCTGGCCGAGTCGGTGGCCCTCCAGGGCTTTTGCCGGATGACCACCGCGCCGACGATCACCAGGGCCAGGGCGGCCGCGGCGGCGTATCGCCAAGCGGCCCGATTCCAGAATGCGCCCAGCCAGTCTCTTTTTTCAGGGACGGCCGCCGGAGCTTCTTTGAGGGATTCTCTGACCGCGGTGGCGACCCTCGGCCAAACTGCGGGAGAGGGCTCCGCTGAGCTCAGGTTCTTGGCCTGCCGGACGATCGCTGCAAAATCACGGGCGAGCGCCCGGCAATCCGGACAGCCCTCGAGGTGGGCTTTGAGCTCCGCCTCCCGCTTCGCCCCGAGCTCTCCATCCAAAGATTCGCTGATCCATTCTTGGGCGAGCGCACATTTCATCGTCTTTCTCCCTACAAAACCTTCTTTTTTTTGAGCCATTCCCGGATCCTCATCCGGGCCTTGAACAATTGGGATTTCGATGTCCCGACGGAAACACCGAGCATGCGGGCGATCTCGCCATGCTTGTATCCCTGGACGTCGTGGAGCAGGAAAACGGCCCGGAGTCGCTCCGGAAGCTCCTGGAGCGCCTCGTCCAACGGTTTCGCCAGGCTGTCCTCATGATCGTCGTAGACGGCTTCCTCTTTTTTCCCTTCGACTTCACTGAGGGCGACCGTCTTCCCGTTCTGATTCTGCCGGCGACGCAAAAAGGAATAACAGGTGTTGATCGCGATCCGGTACATCCAGGCCACAAAGGTCTCGTCCTTCCGGACATCCTTCATGTGGGTGAAGATCTTGATGAAGATATCCTGGAGGAGGTCCTCGGCCATGACCCGGTTAAAGGTGTAGCGGTAAGCCAGGTTGAAGAGAGGCTTTTTGTAGCGGTCGTAGATCTCCTCCATGGCTTGCTCGTCGCCCTGCCGGCTGCGCAGGATCAGCGAGGAGAGGGAGACGAGGGACCAGTGGAAGGCGTCGGTATCCCCGTCTTTTTTGTCGGCGGTCATAGGAGGAAATTCTCTTGTGGGATAGACCTGAACAAGGCGGCTGCTATTATCCCCCAATCGGGGGGCCATGGCAAGAGCCGGTATCAGGTTATAGGAGCTCATTCTTTCCTCACTAGGTTAAGATGAATGAGCGGGGCAAAAGGTTGCCTCCTTACGCGTTTTGGCAGAAGCAACGCTCTGGGGGGCCGGGAGGCCGCCAAAACTCTCTTTTAGAATGGCCCCCAGTGCATCAGGACGGGAGGGATAAGGGTGATCAACCCGAAGATAACCCAGATAACGACCAGAGGAAGGAGCCATTTGGCCCATTTCTCCCAGCGCAACTGGGCGAGCCCCAGTATGCCCATGGTTACGCCGGAGGTCGGAAGGATCGGGTTGATGTACTCGGCCAGCTGGAAGGCAAAGACCGAGGTCTGACGGGTGATGCCGACGAGCTCCCCCAGCGGCGCCATGATGGGCATGGTCAGGGCCGCCTGGGCGGTCCCCGAATGGACGAAAAAGTTGATGATGCACTGTGAGATGAACATCATCTGGGCGGAGAGGACGGGATGAAAACTGGCGATCGCCTGCGACATATAGTGCAGCGTCGTGTCGAGGATCTTTCCGTCGGTGGCCACGACGAGGATGGCCCGGGCGCAGCCGATGATCAGGGCGGCGTTGACCATGTCCTTGGCTCCGTCGACGAACGACCGGGCGATGTCTTCTCCCTTCAATCGCCCGACGACACCGGAAAGCATCCCCAGGGCCAGGAAAAGGCCGGCCATCTCGTTGATGTACCATCGGTACTTCAGGATACCGAAGACGAGGAGAGCCATGCCCGCCAGGAATAGGGAGAGGACGCGTCTATGGGCACCGGTGAGCTCGACCTTCTCCGCTCGCGGGAGGTCGAGGCGGAGCTTCTCCCGGCGCTCCCGGTCGTCATCATATACAGGGCTCAACCGGGGGTTCTTGTGCACCCGGGCCGCGTAGCGCATCACAACGGCGATGGCGATCGCCGTCCCTGCCGCCCAGATGATGATCCGGTAGCCCATTCCCGAGTAGACGGGAAGACCCGCGATCCCCTGGGCGATCCCGACGGTGAAGGGGTTGAAAAATGCGCCCGCAAACCCCGCCGCCGCGCCGACGAAGGGGAGCGCGACTCCGACGATCGAGTCATAGCCGAGCGAGAGCGCCAGGGGGATAAAGATCAGGACGAAGGGCATCGTCTCCTCGCACATCCCGAAGACCGCCCCCCCCAGAGAAAAGATGGTCATGATCACGGGAATGAGCAGGGTCCGGAGGGCCTTGCTCCGGCCGAACCGCAGGGCCAGGTTGTGGATGAAAGCCATGATGGCCCCCGTTTTCTGGATGACCGCAAAGGCTCCCCCGACCGCGAAGACGACAGCGATGATGGCGGCGGCCTCGATGAATCCCTTGACTGGAGAGACAAAGAGTGCGCCCAACCCCTGGGGATGGCGGTCGGTCTGGGCGTATGTGCCCGCCACCGGCACGGTCCGGCCGTCCTTTTCCGCCCTCTGGTATTGGCCGCCGGGGACGATCCAGGTGGCCACGACCGTCAGGATGACCATCGCGTATATCAAGACCAAGGTATGGGGCAGCTTGATCCTTGGGAAGCCCATCAACGCACCGCTAAAAAGACTCCCTGGTCGCCTTTCTCATCTCGCCTCCGAAGTCCCCTATCTTATCACAACATCCGCCGCCGGCTGAAAGGAGGCCGATGAGGAGCTGGAGATGGGCAGGATTCTCTTCCCCCTTAGAGGTGATAT
>DATKXS010000038.1:0-89928 GCA_035528895.1 Candidatus Desulfaltia sp. | reverse complement strand
AACGCCGAATATCAGTTCCAGATCGGCGGCCCCCTGAACGTCATCCTTTTCTACGATATCGGCAACACCTATCTCGAAGAGCAAAAGATCAATTTCCGCGATATGTTCAGCTCGGCCGGGATCGAGGCCCGGATCTTCGTCCCGGCGCTGCGTGTTCCTTTTCGGCTCATTTTGGCCTATAATAATCGTTTGATCTATCCCGGTGATACCAACCTCAATATTCGGTTCGCCATAGGGACAACATTTTGATTAGGAGGATATCGACCATGAAGAAAAGCCCGATGCGAGCGCTCGTATTCCTTTCCCTTTTGGTTGCCGCCGTTGCCCTCGGCTCCGCTCAGCAGTTCCCCAAGATCGGCGTCATCAACTCCCAGGACGTCCTGGAGAAGTCCGCCGAAGGGAAGAGAGTCATCGCCAGACTTCAGGAAAAGGACAAGTCCAACCAGGCCGCCCTGACCAAGCTCGACGACGACATCCGCCAGCTCGAGACCAGGATCAATACCCAGCGCCTCACCCTGTCCGAGGAAGCCCTCTACAACATGAATGCCGACCTGCAGAGGAAGCAGACCGAAAGAAAGCGGGTGGCCGAAGATGCCGGGCGTGATTTCCAGGACTTGCAGATGAAGCTTTTCAACAAGATCCAGAGTGAGCTGATCCCGATCATCGAGGCGATGGGAAAAGAGAAGGGCATCGACCTGGTCTTCGACCTGGCCCGGAGCGGGGCCGTCTATTTCAATCCCACCATCGACATGACCGTTGAGGTCATCCGGAGATACGACATTTCAAAAGCCGCTCCTCCGGCCAAATAAACACCGTTCCAGCCAGGACCGTGTTCAAAATCGAAGAGATTCTCCGGTTTCTGCCCCACCGCTACCCCTTTCTCCTGGTGGATCGGGTCATTAGCATAGAACCCGGCAAGTCCATCAAAGCCATCAAGAACGT
The DNA here is from genome assembly GCA_035528895.1 of Candidatus Desulfaltia sp. Lineage (GTDB taxonomy): Bacteria > Acidobacteriota > Aminicenantia > Aminicenantales > UBA8522 > UBA8522. Next base: position 88,986 of record DATKXS010000038.1, on the reverse strand, counting down.
CACCGCCAACGAGTCCTTCTTTGAAGGCCACTTCCCCGAGGTCAAGATCATGCCGGGAGTCCTGATCGTCGAAGCGGTCGCCCAGGCGGGCGGAATCCTGCTTTACCATTCCCTTCCCGAGCCGGCGAAAAAGCTCGTTGTCCTGAGCAAGATCCAGAGCGTCAAGTTCCGGAAGATCGTCGTCCCCGGGGACCAGATCGAGCTTCAAGCTGAGATCGTCAAGGTCCGGGCGCGATTTGCGACGATAAAGGGAAGGGCGACCGTGAACAAAGAGATCGTCGTCGAAGGGGAGATCTCGGCGGCCATCATCGACCTCAAGGAGGCGAATGCGCTCAAGTGAGGTCTTCGTCCATCCGACCTCGGTTGTCCACCCTCAGGCCCAGCTCGGGGAGGGTGTTTGGATCGGTCCCCACTGTGTCATCGGGGAGAAGACCGTTATCCACGGCCGCACCCGGCTCGAGGGGAATATCCAGATACTGGGGTCTACGGAGATCGGGGAATCCTGCCTGTTCTCTCCCTTTTCGGTCGTCGGCGGCGAACCGCAGGATGTGGCTTACCGTCAGGAGGAGACCAAGGTCAGGATCGGCGACCGGAACGTCTTCCGCGAGTTCATAACCGTCCATCGAGGCACCGTCACAGGCGGCGGGCTGACCTCCATCGGGAATGACAACTACTTCATGGCCTACTCTCATATCGCCCACGATTGCCGGGTCGGAAATTTCGTGGTCTTCACCAACGGCTCGACACTGGGAGGCCATTGTGCGGTCGACGACCACGCCACCCTCAGCGCCTTCGTCGGCGTCCACCAATTCTGCCGTATCGGGAAGTCTGCCTACATCGGGGGATACACCGTCGTGACCCATGATGTCGTTCCTTTCGCCAAGGTCGCCGGGATGCGCCCTGTTCTTTTATACGGCCTGAACGCGATCGGCCTGCGGAGGCGGGGGTTCAGCCGGGAGCGTATCCAGACCGTCAAGGAGATATTCAAGATCCTCTTCTATTCAGACCTCAACACCCAGCAGGCCGTCGAACAGATCCAGGCCCGGATCCCGGCAGGGGAAGACCGCGATGAGATCATCCGGTTCATTCAGGCCTCCAAGAGAGGTATTATCAAGAAGCCGTCGGGGACATGGGACGACGAATCGGGATAGTCGCCGGTTCGGGCCGGTTCGTAGCCGCAGCCGTGTCCGACCTGCGTCGTAGCGGGCTCTGCCCTGTCGTTCTCGGGATCGATGGGGAAACCCGGCCGGGAGTCAAGAGGACGGCCGAGGTGTTCGCAGCGGTCAAGCCGGGAGAGCTCGGAAAGGCCTTGGCCTTTTTCAAGAAAAACGAGGTTTCCGAGATCATGTTTTTGGGCAAGGTCCGGCCGAGCGTCGTTTTCCGGCCGGATCTTATGGACGCTGAAACCCGGAAGCTCTTAAGGGGAGTCAAAGAACGATCGGCCACGGCGCTTCTCGAAGCCGCCTTCGGCTTCCTGGAGGCCGGCGGACTCAAGATCTTGAATCCCGGCTCTCTTCTGGAGTCCCATTTCTGCAGGCCGGGAGTGCTCACTCGGAAAATCCTTTCGCCGGACGTGCTGGGAGACATCGATTTCGGGCTGAGGATGGCCCGTCGGCTCGCCGATTTGGAGATCGGCCAGACGCTGATCGTCAAGGGCAGGTCGATCGTGGCGGTGGAGGGCATCGAGGGGACGGACGTGACGATCAGGAGAGGCGGGCGCCTGGCCGGACCCGGCTTCGTTGTGGTCAAGGCCGGCCGGACAGCCCAGGATATGAGGCTCGATGTCCCGGCCGTCGGCCTGGACACGGTGAGGGCGCTCGTCCGCTCGGGAGGGGCCGCGCTCGGACTCGAAGCCGCCAAGGTCGCCTTCTTCCAGCGGGAAGCGGCGGTCGCCCTGGCGGACGCCCACGGCGCGGCTATCGTGGTTCGGGCGCTCGGCTGAATTCGGAGGAAATCGATGGATCAGGTCAGAGTCGGGATTATCGGTGTCGGCTATCTGGGAACCCAGCATGCGCGCATCCTTTCCTATCTGGAGGAAGCGGATCTCAAGGGAGTGGCCGATGTCGATTTCAAGAAGGCCGTGGAGATCGGGAACCGGCACGGCGTCGCTTATTACCAGAACTACGAGGAGATGATGGACGAAGTCGACGCGGCCATCGTGGCCACGCCGACCTCGGAGCATTTTTCCGTCTCCCTGAAACTCCTGCGCAACGGAAAATCGGTCCTGGTGGAGAAGCCGATCACCGAGACTGTCGAGCAGGCCGAGCAGCTTGTCGAGGAGGCCAGGGCCAGCGGTCAAGTCTTTCAGGTCGGGCATCTGGAGAGGTTCAACCCGGCCGTTGAAGCCGTAGAGACGCTGATCCGGGAACCGCGGTTCGTCGAGGTCCAGCGGCTGGGTTCGTTCTCGGCCCGTTCGCTCGATATCGACGTCGTCCTTGACCTGATGATCCATGACCTCGATATCATTATGGCCTTGATCAAGGACGAGGTGAGCGTCATCCGGGCGTCGGGGATTCACGTGCTCTCCGAGAAGGTCGATATCGCCAACGCCCGTCTGGAGTTCAAGGGGGGGTGCGTGGCCACCCTGACGGCCAGCCGCGTTCACCAGGGGAAGGTGAGGAAGCTGAGGATCTTTGAACCGACCGTCTATTATTCGATCGATTACATCGACCAGGAGGTCGTCGTCTTTCCCTTGGACCGCCGCCAGACCAACATCAAGACACTGAAAATCCAGAAAGAGGAGCCGCTCAAGAAAGAGCTCCGGAACTTCCTCGACTGCATTCGGCTCGGCAAAACCTCTAAGGTCACGGGCGAGGAGGGCCTGCGGGCGCTCCGACTGGCCCACAGCGTGCTTAAAGAGGCCGGGAGTTAGCGCACGACCTGGGCCGGTGTGTTGGCGACCTTCCAGCCGCCGGGAACGACAAAGGAGAAGGCCGACTCCGGATGGGAGAAAGTCCGGCCCTCAACATACCCCTGACGGAGATCATCTCCGTAGACGAGCCCATCGATGCGCTCGACAGGGCTCTCTGACCAAATCCTATTTGGCCATCTGGAAAAGGGAATCTTCCAGGCCCGAGTTAAAGGCGACCTTGGTGATCGTCATCCTCATGAACTCCTGGCCGTTCTGGTAGGTGGTCATGGAATGGGCGACGAGGATGCCATCGACCTTCTTGTAGTCACCGACGATCGACTCGGCCATGACTTCCCCACCGTCCTGTCCGATCGTTTTTCCCTTTGTCTTGTAGGTCAGGTAGGTGACGGGGTCAAGGTACATTGTCGTGACATGCCCGTCTGATGTCGTCTGGGTCAGGACAAGGCACTCCTTGTCATCGATCTTTTCTTTGCCCATGAAGTCGTACTTGATCCCCCATTTTTCGGGGTTGAGGAGAGCGTCGTTGCCCATGGCCTGCCGTTTGAATTCTTGAGTCATGTTTTCGGGCATCTGCTCCGTCGCGCCGGTCTGGGGATTGACCGTCCAGGCGATCTCGCCGTCATAGGCCTGGGTGATGACCATGCCCATCACCTCGATGTCCATGCGCATCTTGTTGGGCTCTTTCTGGTACATCGTCAGGGTGGCGCTCATCCCATACGAGACCAAATCCATGGTGCCGCTGATGGTCGTGTCCTTGACTGCCGCCAGCGCCTTCGCCCCACCCTGGGCTTCGATATGCTTGGCCAGGATGTCTTGCGCCGTCTGGGAATAAGCAGGAGCCGAAACAAGGGCCAGAAGAAAGACCGCACAAACGATAAGAGACAATGATTTCTTCATGCTTTCCTCCTGTTCGATATGTCCATTGATTGTAATGGAACCGCTCCCGATTTTCAAATGAAAAAGGAAGCATCTCCTTCTCGGAGATGAACCTATTGTCTTAGGGAACAGATTGCGATAGAATGCCGGATTTTCAGAACACAGTTATGATCATCGCTCCGTTCGAGAGTTTCCGGCGCCAGCTCAGTTTCCGGCAGATTTTTACATCTTTGCATCATCGCAACTACAGGCTCTGGTTCTGGGGGCAGATGGTGTCCCTCTTCGGCACCTGGATGCAAGTCACGGCCCAGGGTTTCCTCGTCTACGAGCTCACCCATTCCTCGGCCTACCTGGGCTTTGTTGGATTCGCCGCCGGCCTGCCAAGCTGGTTTTTCATGCCCTATGGCGGAGTCGTCGCCGACAGGGTGCCGCGGCGAACCCTCCTTCTCATCACCCAGACCTCGATGATGATCCTTGCTTTTCTCTTGGCGGCTTTGAGCTTTCTGGGGATTGTCCGTCCGTGGCACATCGTCCTGTTGGCCTTCCTCCTCGGAGTCGCCAATGCCTTCGACGCTCCCGCCCGGCATGCCTTTGTCCCCGAAATGGTAGGGCGGGACGACCTGACCAATGCCATCGCCCTCAACTCGACGATCTTCAATTCGGCCACGGCGGTCGGCCCGGCCGTGGCCGGGATAACCTATGCGCTTGCCGGCCCGGCTTGGTGCTTCGTGATCAACGGCATCTCCTTCGGCGCCGTCATCGCCGCCCTCTGCCTGATGCGACTGGAGCGCCTCGCTCGGCCGGCTCCGCTGACCTCCTCTCTCCATGATCTCAAAGAGGGTTTCTGCTATGTGCTCGGCCATAAGATGATTCGTGCTCTGATCGGTCTGGTTGTAGTGACGAGCCTCTTCGGAGTCTCCTTTATCGTGCTTCTTCCCGCCTGGGCGGTGAAAATCCTCCAGGGCAACGCGGCGACGAACGGCTGGATGTACTCGGCGCGGGGAGCCGGCGCCCTCATCGGCGCTCTTCTCATCGCTTCCCTCGGCCGCTTTGATTTCAGGGGCCGGCTGCTCACCCTGGGATCATTCGTTTTTCCGAGCCTGATCCTCGCATTTGCCTGGATCCGCTGGCTGCCTCTGACGCTCGTCGTCTTGATCGGCAACGGAGCGGCGGCAATTCTCATCTTCAACCTGGCCAACGCTCTGATCCAGACGCTGGTCAGGGACGAGCTCCGCGGCCGGGTCATGGGTCTTTACAGCTTGACCTTTTTCGGTTTTTTGCCGATCGGAGCGCTCTGGATCGGAGCCGTCGCCCAGCATTTCGGAGAGACGGCGGCGGTCTTGGTCAACGGGGGCATTCTGCTCGTTTTTTGTTCGCTGATCGCTGTTTTTGTGCCGGAGCTGCGCCGGCTCGAATAGAGATTACGATTGCCTGCCTGCCGGCCGGTTGGGCTGAGGTGTGAGGTTGACAAAATCCTCCTTTTATGATATATAATAAAAGTGTAAATAGCTGATATTAACTACAATATCTTGTAGTCAGCATATTCTGAGGTAGCACAGATTGAAGATTTTACTTGACAAAATCGTTCTTCGTCTCTTATAATCTGGTCCGGATTCTGTCAGCTCATGATCAAGCCACACCCCAGGCACGGCAAGTACTTTATCGGGGCGTTCCTTGCCCTTTTTTTCCTGGCCGGGAAACCGCCCGAGTTCGGAGAGGAGAACCAGTTTTTTCAGGGCTTTTTAATCAAGAATCCGGTCATCAAAATCGGGCTGGGCGTTAACCTCGAGACGCTCACCATCCGGGCTTCTTCCGGCATGAAGGTCTATGAAGTCGGCGCCGATTACCGGCTCCTGGCCAGGGACATGGATGAGATCAACGTCAAGGGGCACAAGGAAAAACTCACCGAAAAATTCGTTCTTCAGGTCGCTCAGACAGCCAAGAGGGTAGAGGCCGAAAGGCTGGCCGCCCGGCTCCGCCCGGATGTCAGCCGGATGGTATCTGTCGTTTCTGAGCATGAAGCCGGGGCAGACACCCTTTACCAGGTCCGGGTCGGGGATTTCCTCACTCGCAGCGAGGCCCTCGGTTTTATCAAGGAGCTGAACCGGCTGGGCATCAAGGAAGCCTGGATCCTGAGGGAGGAAGTCACCGAGGAGGAATCCCATCCTGTCTGGGTCCTGGTCGGCGACGAGCTCAAAACCTTGAACAAAGAGACCGTTATCTATTTCATACCTTCGGACCAGCAAAGCTATCTCTTTTATAACGGGATTCAATACAGGGGAATCTTTGTTTTACGCGCCAGCCCCAAAGGGCTCGTTCTCGTGAACATCCTGAACCTGGAGAACTACCTCAGGGGCGTCGTCCCCGAAGAGATGTCTCCGGACCAATTCAATTCCTTCGAGGCGCTCAAGGCCCAGGCGGTCGCCGCCCGGACTTACGCCATCAAGAACATGGGGCAAAACCGGACCCTTGGGTTCGACCTTTGCGACACCCCGAAATGCCAGGTTTACGGCGGCCTGAGCGCCGAACATGCCGAGAGCAGCCGGGCCGTGGAGGAAACCAGAGGGGAAGTGGCCGTCTACAAGGGCAAGCTTATCAACGCCCTCTATACCAGCACCTGCGGCGGGATGACCGAGGACGTCGAAAATGTTTTCGAGGGCCGGCCCCAGCCGTATCTCAAGAGCACCGAATGCACCTACGAGAAGCAAAAAGAATGGACTCTCGAAACCCGGCCGCTCGTTTCCCTCTGGATGAACGGGCGAGCGATCGAGCGCGAGGCGGCCATGCTGATCGGCGCGGGAGTCATCCCGCGCGAAACCAATCCCTCTTATTTCCTGGAGCCGGCGAGGTCCGAAGAAGCCTCTCGCTGGATCGAGCGGGCGCTCGCCTTGGTCGGCCGGTCCCGCGAGGTATCCCTTCCTGAAGAAACCATCCTGAATTTCTCGAACCTTGCCCGGCTGATCGTCACGTCTTTCCAGTGGGAGGACAGGGTCAACAACCTGATGCTGCCCAGCGAAGTCGAATTCGTCCTCCGGGATTTCCCGCCGGTCAGCGCCAAGACCAGGGGCAGCCTTGCTTACCTCATCCACAGCGGCATCTTCCCCTCATTGCCCGAGATGGTGGATGAAACCCGGACGGCCACGCGGGGTGAAATGGTGTATATCCTGAGCAAGGCTATCCGCAACTATTTCGACCCGCGGGAAAAGGGTCGGTTCCGCAGCCTGAACAAGAAGCGAGAGATGGATGTGGAAGTGGACGGCGAGAGTCGGATCATCCCCCTATCGCCTGACGTCTTTCTCTTCCGCACCCAGGCCGGCGAGACCTCTCCTGCCGCCAGGCTCTATCTCCTCGGCGGCGAGGATGTCCGCTGGATCGAGAAGGGGGGCGAGATCCGTTTCCTGGAGGTCTCTTATCCGGCCGTCTCCGCGACCCTGGACCGGGGCTCGCCGTATCACCGCTGGCAGGTCCGGCAGACTCGCCTAGAACTGGAGAAGAGGATCAACGAATATTACCCGATCGGAGAGCTCCAGGATATCGTCGTCCAGGCGAGGGGCAAGTCGCGGCGGGTCACGGAGCTTCAGATCATCGGGACAGAGAGCCAGGTTATCGTCAAAGGCCTAAAGATTCGCTGGGTCCTGGGGTTGCGCGATATCCTCTTCACGCTGGACAGGGAGTTCGATGAAGGGGGCCGGGTGACTCATTACCTGTTCTCAGGGAGAGGATGGGGACACGGCGTCGGTCTCTGCCAGGTGGGCGCCTTCCGGATGGCCCAGTCCGGGGCGAGCTACAAAGAGATCCTCAAGAAGTACTACCGGGACGTCAAGATCACCCGCCAGTACTGAGCCCCGTTCTTCTTCAATTGACAACCGCGGAAGGGCCTCACTATAATTGCGCCGAGGGTCGAGAGTCATGAAAATAACCGAGATCCGGGAATTTCACACCCCGTCGAACGGGATCTTTTTCCGGGCGAGGCGGAGGCTTCTCTCCGAGAGGACGCCCTACCAGAAAATGGAGGTTTACGAGACCGATTCCTACGGCCGTGTACTGCTCCTGGATAGTCTGGTGCAGACGACAGAGAAGGACGAATTCTTCTATCACGAGATGCTCGTCCACCCGGCCATGATGTCACACCCGCGTCCCGAGGATGTCCTGGTCGTCGGCGGCGGGGACGGGGGAGCCCTCCGGGAGGTCCTTCGTTATCCGGTGAAGAGTGCCGTGCTGGTGGAGATCGACGTCCGGGTGATCGAAGTCTGCCGGAAGCAATTTCCCGGGCTGGCGGCGTCGTTCGGGGACCGCCGGGCGGAGATCGTCGTGGACGACGGGAACCGTTACATCCGTGAGACCGACCGCCGGTTCGACGTCATCGTGGTGGATTCCTCCGATCCCGTCGGACCCTCGGCCATCCTGCACCAGAAGAGTTTTTTCGCAGCGCTGAAGAGGTGTCTCCGGCCGGACGGGACGATCGCCGCCCAGGCCGGCGCGCCGCTCTATCACCTCGAGCATCTCAGAAAAAAGAGGCGCTTTCTCAAGGCGCTCTTCAAGTCGGCCCTCTATTATCTCGGGCCGGTGCCGACATATCCAGGGGGGCTGTGGTGCTATGCTTTTCTCTCCGACCGCATTGATCCCTTGCGAACCCAGCGAAGGCGTCCTCCGAAAAAGCTGAAGTTCTACAACCTGGACGTCCATCGTGCCGCCTTCGCCCTGCCCGAATTCCTGAAAGACCGGGCGCAGCGTGAAACGGCCTGAGGAGCAGGATACAGGCTCCCCCATTCGGAGACGTTGGATGGAGGAGCGTCCCGAATATCGAGTCGCCAGGATCGACGGGGATTTTCTCGTTCCCGGGAAGCCCTCCTTCTGGAACGCCCTCCCGGTCACGACCATCGACCACTACCTCTGGCTCGACAACGGCTACCGCCCGCGGGTCGAAATCCGCGCCTGCTACAGCCGCCGGTACCTCTATCTCTTTTTCAAGGTGTTCGAGTCGAAGATCAGGGCCCGGTTCACCGGATTCCAGAACCCTGTTTACAAGGACAGCTGTGTCGAGCTGTTCATCGACCCCTTTCCGGAAAAGACGATCGGGTATATCAATCTCGAGACGAACGCCTTGGGGGCGGCCCTCATCGCCATCGGGCCCGACCGCGCTCGGCGGAAGGCCATAGCCCGTGAAGACATCAAGGATTTCCAGATCGCCCCGTCAGTCAGCCAACCTGTTGAAGGTGTCCACGGGGCTGAATTCTGGGCCTTGGCCTACCGGCTGCCGCTCAGCGTGTTCGAAAAGCACTACGGAGAAAGAATCGCTCCGGGTCATATCGCCCGAGCGAATTTCTACAAGTGCGGGGATGAGACGGAGATCCCTCATTACGGCGCCTGGAGCCCGGTGGCATCGGACAGGCCGGATTTTCATCGCCCCGATTCATTCGGCCGCCTCCTGTTTTTGTAGGTCCTAGCCATCCCAGCCGCATTTCGATTCCCTGTCTATTGAGAGAAATCGCAGAGGGGAGTGAAGAATCAGGAAGAAGGGGGCGTTTAAGTTTTGCCCCGAATCCCCTATAATGAGGTGTTGTTTTGCAGTTGGCCGATGAATGAAATACGTCCCAGCAGTTTGCGGAACGCCGTTGTTCCCTGGGGTATTGTCCCGATCCTTTTATTGGCGGCGGCCGTTTTTTCCTGGGCCGCCCGGCCAGGCCAAAAACCGGGTCTCAGGGACACCCTCGGCCGCAACGTGGCCATCCCCCCCCGGGCGGAGCGGATCCTCTCTCTCCAGCCGGAGATCACGCGGATCCTCATTGCTCTCGGGGCAGGGGAACGCCTAGTGGGGTTGGATTATTTCGTTAAGCGCAACGACCATCTGTTCAAGATCATCTTCCCCGAAGGAGCGCAGCTGCCGGTCGTCTCCCAGCCGGACGAAAGCTTGAACAGGGAGCTGGTCGTCCGGCTCGACCCGGACGTTATTTTTTGCTCACCGACCGAGCAGCAGGTCCCGGATTCCATCGAGCGGAGCCTCGGTATCCCGGTGGCGGCGGTCGCTTCCATGGGAAGGTTCGACAAGCTGCTTGAAGAGATCGAATTGGTGGGGGCTTTGACTGGCCTGGAGGAACGGGCCGGGGAACTGGTCCGCTATTTCCGCCGGAAGGTTCGGTTCATCACCGACTCCGTCGGCCCGCTGCCGGAGGAAGAGAAACCGGTCGTCTACCTCGCTTTCTGGTCTTCCCTGGTCCGCACCCCGGTCTTTTACGAGCCCGTCGACACAGCCGGCGGGAGGAACATCGCTGAAAACCTCCTGCCTTCTTTTTCGGGGGCCATCGGGACGATCGTCAACCTCGAGCAGATCCTCAAATGGGACCCTGAGATCATTCTCATCCACGGAAATTACCTTCCCGGAGAGAGACAGGTCACCGTGGAGGGAGTGAGCAGTGACGCTCGGCTTCGGTCCGTAAGAGCGGTCCGTTCGAAAAAAGTCTACTACACGTTCGGGTTCTGGTATTGGTGGGACCCGGCCGGCGTGCTGGCCGAGACACTCTACCTGGCCCGGCTTTTCCACCCCGAAAAGTTCGGCCGGCTCGACCTCGAGAAAGAGGGCAACGCGATTTTCGAGACGTTTTACCGCAAGAAAAATATTTTTTCGACTCTGCTAAAAACCCTGGATTTCGATGATTGGACAAGCCTCTAAGCGAGGAAAGGCCTGGCGCGTTTTCTTCCTGGCCCTGCCGCTGCTCCTCTTCCTGATTTCGTTGAGCATCGGCAGCTATGCGATCTCTCCGGGCGGTCTTTATAAAACCGTGATTTCCCTGTTTTCGCCCTCTTCCCATCCGGAGGTGCCGGATGCTTACCGCGATATCCTGCTGCGCATCCGGCTTCCCCGGCTCCTTTTGGCCGTGGCCATCGGCGCCGCCCTCTCTGTGTCCGGGGCCTCGCTACAAGCGCTCTTCAAAAATCCGCTGGTCAATGAATACATCCTCGGCATCTCCTCCGGGGCGGCTTTCGGCGCGGCGCTCTCCCTGGTCTTCCTGGGTCGGGCGTTCCCTCCTCAGATCGGGGCCTTCGTTTTCGCCTTCGTCGCGGTCGGGGTGGTCCTCCTGATCTCCGGCCAGGCCGAGTCCCACTTCATTTCGCTCCTCCTCACCGGGATCATCGTGACCGCCTTCTTTTCGGCGCTTCTGTCCCTGGTCGAATTTTTTGCCAGCCCCTACGTCCTCCAGGCCCTCTTCTTCTGGCTGATGGGCAGCCTGTCGCTGGCCTCCTGGAAGGACCTGGCCATCTCCCTGCCGCTCATCGCCGTCGGGCTCATCCTTCTGTTCCTGCTCCGCTGGCGGCTGAATGTCCTGTCGATGAGCGATGAAGAGGCCCGCTCCCTCGGCGTCAACGTCCGCCGGGAGAAAATGCTGGTCATCGCGGCCACGACCCTGATCACCGCGGCCGGGACGTCCATCGTCGGCATCATCGGCTGGGTGGGGTTCATCGTGCCGCATTTCGTCCGGTTGATGTTCGGGGCGGACAACCGGCTGGTCATCCCTATGTCCGCCGCCATGGGAGCGAGCATCATGCTGGTGGCCGACGACATCATCCGGGGAGTCTCCGCGCTCGAGATCCCGATCGGCATCTTCACCAGCCTGGTCGGGATTCCCATCTTCCTTGCTTTGCTGAAAAAAACCAAGAAGGTCTGGCTGTGAGCGTTCGCGTCGTAAACCTGTCCTTCAGCTATAAGAATTTTACGCTCAAGGTGGAGGCGCTCAAGTTCGAGAGCGCCAAAATCACAGCGATCGTCGGGCCGAACGGCGCCGGGAAGACGACCTTCCTGAAATGCATCGGGGCCGTCCTTCCGGCCTCAAAAGGATCGCTGTTCATCGACGGCCGGGACATCATGTCTTTGAGAAGCCAGGAGCGGGCCCGGCTCATCGGCTATGTTCCCCAGGAGCACGACACGGTCTTCAACTACCAGGTCGCCGATTTCGTTTTAATGGGGCGGGCGGCCTATATCTCGCCTTTCGCCCTGCCGTCGCAGGAAGATATAAAGGCCGCCGAGGAGGCGCTCGAGTTCGTCGGCCTGAGCGAATACACCGGACGTTCGATCAGCGAGCTCAGCAGCGGGGAGCGCCGACTCGTGTTGATCGCCCGGGCTCTGGCCCAGAAATCAGCGATCCTGTTGATGGACGAGCCGACCACTTTTCTCGACCCCAAACATGAGACCGAGGTCCTGCAGCTGGTCAGGAAACTGGCGATCGAAAAGCAAAAGACGATCCTGGTCACCCTGCACAGCCTGGAGATGGCGGTTCAGTATGCGGACTCCATGGTCTTCATGAAGAACGGGGAGGTGGTCGCCAGCGGCCGGCCGGACGAGATCTTCCAGGAGCCGCTGCTGGAGAGCGTTTACGGGATGAGAATGAAGATCCTCGACTGGAACGGGCGCAAGCTCGTGCTCAGGTAACCTCCATGACGTGGAGCGGCCGCGGCTCTTTCCAGCGCCCTCGCGTGAAGTCGGGGAAATCCAGCGGCCGGCCACGCTTGGCGGCTGATCTCTCGCTGAGCGGAGTGACGACACTCCAGGCGGCCGCGTCATAGACGTCCATATCGAGGGGCCGGCCGTTGCGCAGGGCTTCGACAAGACGGAAATCCTCGATGAAGTCCATACCTCCATGCCCGGCGCCTTTCGATCTCTCTTCGAGCCGCTTCCAGACGGGATGGTCGTGTTCGATATAGTAGCTGTCAAGCACTTCCCATTCATCTGCGGGACTTCGGCTTTCGATATAGACACGGTCCGGATATTTCTCGAAGATCCCCTGCGTTCCCTGGACGATGTGGATGCGGCTGTAGGGGCGGGGCGAGGAGGTGTCGTGGTAGAGGGTGATGACCTTGCCGTTGACCGTCCGGATGAGCGAGACATTGACGTCGCCGAGGGCGTATTTCTGCCTGGCCTGGGGGCTGTCCGGCCCGAATTTCTTGGCGCAGTAGAGGTTGAGCCCCATCGACTTGCTGCTCACCGAAACGAGATAGTCGAAGCGGTCACCGCGGTTGATGTCCAGACACTGACTGACCGGACCCAACCCGTGCGTGGGATAAAGGTTGCCGTTCCGCTTGACCGAATGCTGCGGCCGCCACAAGGCCTCGCCCTGACCGCTGAACTTGACGCCGCGCAGGTCGTGCAGATACCCCGCCTCGGCCTGTAAGATCTCGCCGAGGAGCCCCTTCTTGACCAGGTTCAGGCAGAGCATCTCGGGACGGTCGTAGCAGCAGTTCTCCATCATGATGCAGTGACGCCGCGTTTTCTCGGCGGTCTCGACGAGCGCCCAGCAGTCGTCGGTCGTATAGGCCGCCGGCACTTCGGTGGCGGCGTGCTTGCCCGCCTTCATGGCGGCCAGGCAGACGGGGACATGCCATTCCCAGGGAGTGGCCGTGAAGACGAGGTCGAGGTCATCGCGGTCGCAGAGGCGCTGGAAGTCCCGGTCGCCGCGGGAATAGCCTTCCGGCCTGGGCCGGCCGGCTTCCTCGCACCAGCTTTGGATGCGGGCGACCTTGTCCTCGACGATATCGCAGACCGCCTTGATCTCGACGCCCTCGACTTTGAGGAAATTGCGGACGTGGGCCGAACCCATGCCGCCGACGCCGACGAACCCGATGCGGACGGGGTCGATCGGGGGGACCCTGAATTCGATCAGCGTGTCCCCAGCGGACCCTGCGCCCGGCGAGGCTGTGGTTTTGTTCGTAGCCAGGGTCGGTTTCCCCAAGGCGGTTCCAAGACCGGCCGCTACCCCAATCTTCAGGAATTCCCTCCGATTCACTTTACCCGGTGACGACTTTGACATCTGACCTCCTTCGCTAGTTCCTAAAAGGATCGTCCTCTTTTCAAATAAAATGAAAGCACGCAGCGTTCCGTCTGTACTATTATCATGAATGCGATCGTCTTTGATACCCCCCTCTCCCTCACCCTCCCCCGCGAGGGGGGAGGGTAGAAGAGGGGATGATGCAACGAAATTTGTTGCATTGATAGAAGTCCGTCTGCCTGGAATGGAGGCTATTGCTTTTTTGGTGCTTGGGCCAAGATCTTCTTGAGCAGTCCCTTGTCCTTGGGGAGCTGACCGACCTGGGGAAGCCGCGGCACCAGGACGGCCCAATTTTGGTCCATGGCGAACACTTTCTTGAATAAGGGCAGACTCTCCTCCACTTTTCCCGTGGAGGCGAGCGTGACCGCCGGCCAGAAGACCATCTCGGCATTATCCGGGTACATCTCCATCGCCCGGGTGTAAGACTTCATGGCCTCCTCGACCTTGTTCTCGGTCAGAAGTTCATCGCCCTTGTTCATGAAATTGTAGGCTTTGTTCAGCCGGATGAGCCTCTTGAGCTCGACGAGGGGGGCGGGATGGTCCTCGACCCTGAGGTCATAGATCCTGTCCTTCCACCAGGCCCCGGAGCTCATGCCCTTGACGACGATGATGGCCGCGGACTGCCTGCCTCGGATATCGCCGCCTTCCCCCTCTGCGGCCTCGAGCGCGGCCATGAGGCGATCGACGAGTTCGCCTTTGGTGTTCTCAAAAGCTTTTGACATGGCGTTCCAGACCGTATTCTTGAGCATCAGGTTGGCCTGGCAGCTATACCCGTCGCCGACGATATGCCCGGCTTCCGGGATACAGCTTTTTCCTGTGTGCCCGGCCGCCCGACCTTGGGCATCGATCATGGCCACCTGACGGACGGCTTCGAACCGGTCAGCCTTGAGCAGCCCGGCCAGGGCCTCTTCGGCCGTCTTTCCAGCCCGCATGAGCTCAAGTCCGAGCGGGCCGTATGAGGCCTCGATGAAAGACTGGGTACAGACCGCCCCGATTCCCGATTCCGCCCAGATGACGCTCGAACCGACCGAGAACCAGTGGGATTGCACCGCCGCACCCAGCTCGCCCGTTTCCCTGTCAATGGCCACAATCGAATAAGTGTGGACCGGTCTCATCCTTCTTTGCTGAGCAGGGAGGGAGACCACAATTATCAGGACGAAAAGTACGAGCAGACTCTTTTTCATTTCCTCCTCCTGGGCAGAACTCTAAACAAAAAAGAGCCTCTTTTCAAGTTCAAATCTGGCGCTGAGATGAACTGGCAGACTGAAGGGGTTCTTCAGTAGGCGGCGCCAATGAGCTGATGGGAAGCCCGTAGCAGGTATCTGCCCCCGCTGATGTGGACAATCCTCACGATGGCATCCACATATACGGAGGGACCCCATTCCGGCCCCTCTCTGGCCATCTTGGAGAGCTGATGCGGGCTTTCATTCATGGTTTCAAAAAGCTCTTTTTCCCATATGGCACCCTGGTAGACTATCCACAAGCGGTCTGCGTCGACGGTTGAGGGAAAAGGCAGCCTGTCGACGGCCGTCACACGGATAAGGGCCAAGAGCGGGCGCTCTACCTGTTCTCCTCCGGGCATCAAGTTACGCCAGAGATACGTTTCCAGCGTGAGTCTCCGGCCGTCCATCGTGATTTCTTCGGGAGCGGCAAGGAGGCCTTTGAGTGAAGGGTGGTCGGGCGAAAAGGGGTTAGTGCATCCGGAGATAAAGATAAGCATGGCCACAAAGCCCGCCCTCTTTAGCATTTTCGGCCTGACTTCAATTTTATTCTACCATAGCCTATGGCCTTGTCAACTTGAGACAGGACTCCGGAAGACTCCATTTTTTGAGCATAATCTGGTATAAATGAAATGAATGAAGCAAGCGGCAGGCCGATGAAAGAAAGAAGCCTCAATCGGCGACGTCACCTTTTCCGCCGAGCCCTGGCCGGACTTGCCCTCGTCAGCCTTATTATCGCTTCCTGCTCCCGCAAAACCGATGAAACACCGGCGCCCACTCCTACTTCCCAGACCCTTCTTCAGAAACTGCAGGCGCTGCCCGGAGTTCAGGCTGTTCAGATCCCCACGCTTTCGGGTTTCACCAGCTCCTTCCAGGTCGATATCACTCAACCGGTGGACCATGTCGACCCGTCCGCGGGAACTTTCAGCCAGCGCTTCTATCTCTCTCTCCGGGCCGATGACGCCCCGATGGTCTTTTATACCTCAGGGTATGGGATCAACCGCAATTCTGAGCCGGAGCTATCCGTCCTGCTCCAGGCCAACCAGATAATGCTTGTCCATCGCTTCTTTCCCGGTGCGGTCCCGCCCGCCTGGCAATATTTGACCATCCGCCAGGCGGCCGACGACCAGCACCGAATCCGGGAAGCGTTGAGAGAGCTCTATCCGGGGAAATGGGTCAGCACTGGAGGTAGCAAAGGGGGTATGACCGCCCTCTTCTACCGCCGCTTCCATCCCGAGGATGTTGAAGCGACCGTTGCCTACGTCGCGCCGATCATGCCCTTTCCCGATGACCCCCGGTTCGCTCCTTTCTTCACAACGGTAGGATCGGCCGGATGCCGCCAAAAGCTCTGGAACTTCCAGCGCCTGGTCCTCTCCCGCCGCTCCCGCTTGATGCCTCTTTTCAGGCAGTACGCTGAGAGCAAAGGCTATGTCTTTGGCATCATCCCCGAGGAGGAGGCCTTCGAATATTGCGCCCTGGAATATCCGTTCGCCTTCTGGCAATATGGCCGGGAGACGGACTGTGCCGCTATCCCCGGAGCGGATGCGGGCGACCAGCGAGCTCTGGATCATCTGGTGGCGGTATCCTCACCTTCCTATTATGCAGATCAAGGCTTCCTTTATTTTCAGCCGCTTTTTTACCAGGCCTTCACCGAGATCGGTTACTGTCCATACGTATATGATCACCTGAATGGCCTTCTGCAGGCTGTCCCCTAACCCGACTATCGCGCTTTCGCTCCCCGGGGAGTGACCCTGGTCTTCCGGCCCGAGGTGATGCAGGACGTCATCCCCTGGCTGCAAACCCAGGGCCAGCGCATCATCTACATATACGGTGGGATCGACCCCTGGACGGCCGCTGCCGTCGAGCCCGCGACCAGCCTGGATGTCCTGAAGGTCGTCCAGCCCGGGGCCAATCACAGCCTGAAGATCCGGGACCTGGATCAGAAAGACCTGGTGATCCAGACGCTGGAACGTTGGCTCAACATCACGATCGATCCGTCCTACCTCCTGAAATGGAAGGCTCCACCAGAGAAAGTCCGGCTGTGATGCGCTCCTGTGATCGACAAACCGAACAGTCGTACGCCGGTTAGCGGACGGGCCCAGCCGAGAATCGCTTCGGGCAGAAATATGCTATAATTATTGCCAATACGCAGGGGCCCGCACAGGGCATAGGACACAACAGAGGAAGGAGACGGTCATGTTTTGGAAGAATCTGTTGAGCAGTGCTTTGGCAGTCCTCCTCCTGGCCGGTTTCGGATGGACCCGGTCCGACCAGGAAAAACAGGCCAAGAAGGAGAAAGCCAAGGACGAGCAGAAGACCTCCGAAAAAGAGGAGACCAAGCTCTTCCAGCTGGATGAGATCGTCATCGACGTCATCGAAAAGATGCGCGACGTCGAGATCCCCAACATGACCGTCGTCAAGCCGGAGCTTTTTCCGATGAGCATCGGTACGACCATCGATACCGCTCTGGAACGGCAGGCCGGGGTCAGTGTCCAGAGGATCCAGGAAGTGGGTACGGCCATGGACGACGATTCCATCAAGATCCGCGGCCTGAGCGGCCGGCGCATCAAGGTCCTGAGGGACGGCCGCCTTCTCAATACGTCGGGAGCCGCCGGCGGCTATTTTATCGACTTCACCATGATTCCCCTGACGGACGTGGACCGAGTGGAGATTGTCAAGGGGATCGGCGACGCGAGGTACGGAAATTCACTGGGAGGGATACTCAACCTGATCCCCCGCCGCCTTCCGTCCGAGTCCCCGACCACAGAAGTCGACCTGTCGGCCGCCAGCTTCAACACCCTGGGAGTTAATATCTATCACGCTTATAAACCGGGAGCCTTTGAATATGCGCTCACCGGCCGATTGACCCGGAGCAACGGCTACCTGTGGAACGGAAATACGAATTTCGGCTATTTCAACACTCACCTCGGCTATGATTTCTCTTTCCGGGGTCGGCTGACCTTGGACATCTCTTATTCGCGGATCAAGAAAGGTTTCATCGTCTCTAACCGGCTGTCCAAAAGTCCGGACGACCGCGAGTACGAACAGGCGAAAGACCCGGGATTTCTTCCCTCCGACGGGGAATTCATGTACGGGGGGATGGGCGCCTATCCCGAAACAGGAAGTTGGTGGACCAAATACAAATGGCTGTTCGAGCTCGGGTATGAACAGAGCCTGGGCAAAGACGGAGTGCTGAGCCTGTTCTATTGGCGAAATTACGGGAATCGCGAAGCCTATAACACGCGCGCCTCTCTCGACCGGGTGTTCCATAAGATCTTCTACGATGACAGGTCGCAGGGATTTTCGGCCTCTTACAGGCGCACTTGGAGCCGTCATGTTTTTTTGGCCGGATTGGATTACGACGATCTCAGCGATGAGGGTGATGCCAACAAAGGAGATGATTTCCGGGCACCTTTCCGCAATAGAAATTATGTCTCTGCCCAAAATCTGGGGCTCTATGCGCTAACCGACCTTTACGTCTGGGAAGACCGGCTTTTTATCACCCCGGGCTTTCGCTACATGTCCTATAAAGGCCTGGCCGGCCCCGCCGGGGAGCTCGAGCTCATTCCCGATATAAGGATGAACGGTTGGGCCCCCTCGTTGAAAATAACCTATCTGGACTCCGGAGACAGTTCCCTTTATTTCAGCCTCGCCCGAGCGCTGCGAATGCCCACGGCCCCTGAGCACTACTGGCATTATGATCCCGATGATGCCGGCGTCAACACGAGCGGCCTCCCTTTCCATCACGAGGATGGGGTCATGTTGCAGGCCGGGTGGCGGACGCTGTTGCCGACGAACACGCAAATTGAGATCTCGCCCTATTTTTACAAGATCCGCAATTACATCCAGTTCGACCTGATCAATTTCGTTTCCTACAATATCGACGACGCTCGGCTCTACGGGATCGAGATGGAAATCGTCCAGCAGTGGGGGAGAGGCTGGTCGACTTTCCTGAACTACGGCTATCAGCGGAGCCGGACAGAGGGGGACACGTTCATCCCGCTCTTCGTGGATCTGCAAGACGCGGCTTTTGACGAGATCCCCGGTCTCCCTGCGCACAAGGCGAATTTCGGCGTCCGCTACAGGATGCGGAACAACGCCAGCCTGGGGCTCTTCGTCCAGGCGGTCTCGGAGCAGAGGGTCATCTACAATAACAACACTCTCTACAATACGCAGATGAGAGTCCGCAGCCAGCCCGGCTATGCCCGGTTTGACCTGGAATTGCGCTATCCTGTTTTTTCTAACCTGGAGGTCAATGCCTTTGTCCGCAATCTGTTCGATGCGAGATACCAGGAGCGCTTTGGATTTCCGGTGGCCGGGAGGACGGTCGGTCTCTCGTTGAAAACAAGGTTCTAGTCCTGACGACGGGGGGGCGGGATGTACCTGGGGATCGATTTCCTGGTCGCCCCGGACCTCCGGCCATACATTGTTGAAGTCAACCTCGGACTCCCCGGAGGCGCCCAGGAATACGATCTGACCTGTCTCGTCCACACCGGCCGTCCCTCGGACGTCTTCCGGACGATCGAACAGATCTCCCGGGAGGTTTATCGGAAGCCGTTCCGGGAATATCTCCATTCCCCCCCTTGGTTGGAAAGCCTAAAGCCGTTCAAGCTCTGGCTGGACGCGCAGGGGCCGTTTCCGGAAACCTTCCACCCTGCCCTGAGGCTCGAAGACAAGTGGGTTCAACATCAGATTCTTAGTCCCTTGATACCAATGCCAGAGACAAGAGTCTTCGACCCTGGGAACCGTGCTGAGGCCGAGCGTTTTCTCGTTCAAAAAGGACGGCTGGTCGGAAAGCGTCGGCTCGGCCGGGGCGGCCGGGATTTCAAGCTGATCGATAGCCCGGAGGACCTGGGAGAGGAGACCGCCCGGGATTACAGCCGTCTTCTCCAGGAGTGGGTTGATTCGCGCGTCGGAGCCTATGTTTTTTCCATCCGCTCCATCGCTTTCGGAGGCAGGCATGTCTGTCTGTATGCCAACCTGGCCTCCCGACCCTTTTCCAATCACGGAATACTCGCCTATGTTGATTCCGGAGACTGTCTCAGGCTATCCGAGGACAAATTTGTCACCCGCTCCTTCAACCAGAGATCATGGGAAGCGGAAATCTGGTTCGGCCGAGCCGAGCCCGCCTATCTCCACCACAATCTTTATGAAGATGAAGTGGCGAAGGCGGCGCTTGTCCTTCCTGTTGAGGTCCTCGCCGCCATCAAGGAGATCTCCGTCCGAATTGAACGTTTCTATGAGTCCCTTGACTTAGTCGCACTGCCGCGTGCGTTTTTTGAATAAGCGGGCTTTCTCTCAGTATTCCAGAGTGCCGGCTTCGTGTCGCTTCTTCAGGACACTGAGCATGTCCGCCGTCATCCTGGCCAGGTCGTAATCTGGCTTCCAGCCCCATTCTTGCTGGGCCGCGGAATCGTCGATCGATTGCGGCCAGGAATCGGCGATCGCTTGCCTGAAGTCAGGCTCATAGGCGACCCGAAATTCCGGGATGTGCTTTTTAATCTCGGCGGCGAGTTCACCGGCCGAGAAGCTCATCGCCGTTACGTTAAAGTCGGAATGGTGCTTGAGCTTTGAGGAGTCTGCTTCCATCAGGTCGAAGGTCGCCTTCAGGCAATCGGGCATGTACATCATCGGGAGTCTTGAATCCTCACGCAGAAAGCAGGTGTAGCTCTTGTTCTTGACCGCCTCGAAGAAGATGGCTACAGCATAGTCTGTCGTGCCCCCTCCGGGAAAAGTCTCATAGCTGATGATGCCGGGATAGCGGCAGCCGCGGACATCGACGTTGAAACGCTTGACGTAGTAGTCGCAGAGGAGCTCGCCCGCCACCTTGGTCACGCCGTACATGGTCTTGGGCTTAAGGATCGTATCGTTCGGGGTGTTCACCCGCGGCGTCTCCGGACCAAAAGCGGCGATCGAGCTGGGGATAAAAACCCTGACCAGTTTATGATCGACGGCCGCTTCCAGGATGTTGTATGTGCCGTTCATATTGACATCCCAGCAGAGCTTGGGATTCTTCTCCCCGGCAGCGGAGAGGATGGCCGACATATGATAAATCGTGTCGATCTTGTATTTCTTGATGAGGTCGTCGAAGGTCTCGCGTTTGGAAACATTGATGAACTCGAAGGGGCCGGATTCGAGCAGCTTTTTGCTGGGCTGGGTTTTATGGCCGGTGGCCAGGACACTGTCGTTTCCGTATTTGTCGCGCAGGGCCATGGTGAGCTCGGAGCCGATCTGCCCGACGGCTCCCGTGACCATGATTTTTTTGGTTTCTGTATTCATGAATGACCTCCCTCTGGATAAAAATGTCTCGATCAGAGAGACCGAATGAGTTTCACTTATAACACAAGCCCACCCCAAAGGCAATTCCATTTGAAGTTTGAGAAATATTAGAAAAAAATTGACAAAGTCCTAGAGTGAAGCTATAGTTTGAAGTCTCAAAAAAGGAGGTTTATATGTATGGAAACGTGAAAGACAATCTTTCCAAAGAGCTTCAGTCCATCCGCGACGCGGGCCTGTTCAAAGAGGAAAGGATCATCATGACCCCGCAGGGTGCTGAGATCGAGGTCAAAGGCGGCCGGAAAGTCCTCAACTTTTGCGCCAACAATTATTTAGGTCTATCCAGCCATCCCAAGGTTATTCAGGCGGCTCACGAGGCGCTCGATAAATGGGGCTACGGTATGAGCTCTGTCCGGTTTATTTGCGGCACCCAGGATATCCATAAGATCCTTGAAGAGAAAATCAGCCGGTTCCTGGGGACCGAAGACACCATTCTTTATGCGGCTTGCTTCGATGCCAATGGCGGCGTTTTTGAGCCTCTGCTCTTGGCCGATGACGCCATCATTACCGACCAGCTCAACCATGCCTCCGTCATAGACGGCATCCGCCTGTGCAAAGCGGAGCGATTCATCTATAAACACGGCGACATGGCCGACCTCGAAGCCAAACTCAAAGAGACGCAAAGCAAACGGTACCGGATGGTCGCCACCGACGGCGTTTTCTCGATGGACGGCGACATCGCCAAGCTCCACGAGATCGTTCCTCTGGCCGAAAAGTACGACGCTCTGGTCATGATCGACGATGCCCACGCTTCCGGGTTCGTCGGGAAAACCGGACGCGGCACCCCCGAGTATAGAAACGTCATGGGCAAAATCGACCTCATCACCGGAACCTTGGGCAAAGCGCTGGGCGGGTCCTCGGGAGGATTCGCTTCCGGCCGGAAGGAGGTCATCGGACTCTACCGCCAGCGCTCCAGGCCATATCTCTTCAGCAACACTGTCTCGCCGGTTGTCATCGCCACCTCGATCGCCATTTTCGATCTTCTCTCTGAGACCACCGAGCTTCGCGACAAGCTGGAGTCCAACTATAAGTACTTTCGCAGCCATATGGCCAAGGCGGGATTTGAGATCCCGGCCAGCGACCATCCGATCTGCCCGATCATGCTGGGCAAGTTTGAGAATGATGCCAAACTCTCCCAGGATATGGCCCGCGACTTGCTCACCGAGGGGATCTATGTCATCGGATTCTACTATCCCGTTGTTCCCAAGGGTCAGGCGAGAATCCGTGTTCAGCTTTCCGCCGCCCACTCGCAAGAGCACCTCGACAGAGCCATCGAGGCCTTCACCAAAGTCGGGAAGAAATACGGGGTTATTAACTAAATCCTGCTGAAAAGCGCGTTACGAATTCCCGGGACGCGGTATCACGGAATCTGGGCAAGCTGTTCCGCCTAGATTTTGCTCTCCATCAGACTTCGGACAGAGTTTGCCAGCTCGGTCGCTAGGCATTCGCGGTTGGCTGCAGTCAGTTCGACGACCTGGACATCCGGGCGTCGCTTGATTTCCGAGATAAATGCCTCACTTCTGAGAGAAATCGTCGCGATCAAGGGTTTTTTTGAGTCGAGAAGGGAAGTGATCAGACGCCTGAATTTATTCGAATGACACTCCATCTTGCCGATCTCGTCGATCAGAAGGATATCAGCGTCGCTTTGGGCCAGGCCTAGAGAATCCAGGAACGCCTCGAATGTCTTGACATCAACGCCATACCGCCCGACCCGAAAGTCGCTCTTGATATCGACGTGGGAAAGAATTGACCTTCTCCGATCGAGGCTGACGAGCTCAAACCCTTTTCTCACGCCCGCTTCGCGGATCTCGGCTGTATAAAAGCCGGCCATCGAAAAATCCTTCAGTTTCTTCGCAAGATTGATGATGAAAGTAGTCTTGCCTACGCCGGGCAGGCCAGTAACAAGGATGTTGGGTTTTTGCCTGGCCATTTCAATCGGTTAACGGTCAGTTGAGCTCAGTGGCGTCTTTTTTATGAGATGAGATAAATAATTTTGACAAAATTCAATATTTTTAGAGGAGTTTCTGGAAACGGGGGAGGGAGCGGAGCGGGGCCCAAACGGGATCGAGCTTGAGGAGCGTGACTGACAATTCGCCGGCGATCGATAGAAGATATTCGATCTGGTCAAAGGCCTTGTCGTATTCGCCTACCATGACATAGACTTGCGCCAGGTCCTTAACTCTATAAATGCCCCGCCAATATTCCTTGGAGACGGGAAGGATCTCTGTGGCTCTTGTGGCTTCCTGGATAGCTTTCTCCTTGAGCCCAAGACCAGCACAGGCGATTCCCAAGGCACTGTAAAATCGAGAATCATCCGGCTGTTCTTTAACCCTATTTTCGAGAAATGTGCGCGCGGACTGATAATATTCTTGCTCTTTCTGGATTTCGCCCATTAACCCATAAATTTGAGCATAGAGTTGGCTCTTTGGGACAAACCTGAATTGATCATCTAAAGCCTCTGAGGGCATTAAAGGGACGTGCCTCAATGCTTCCCCATAAGCCTTATCGAAGATACTTGCCGCAGCCCAGAGAAAGTGAAGCCAATTTTCTTCATCGGGTGCAACATTCTCGTTAGAGGCTTCGTTGAGGACTTCGATTGTTTTTGTTGTATCTCCCATTTGATAAAGATAGAGGCAAGCAAGCGAACCACCGGGAGAGATATATGAGGGGAGATAATCAGGAGAGAGTATTATGGCCCGCATATAATAACGCTCTGCCTCAACATAATCTCGCAGAAGGCCGTATGTATCGCCTATGCTTGCAATTATCTCAATGGAGAGAGGATCGATTTCTAAGGCCTTTTTCTGAATTAAGGCTATTTCATCAAGTTTTCCCTGGCGACGCTTGACATAAGCAACATATCTTAACGCCTCGCTGTTCCTCGGCTGTTTTTCCAGGGCCATGGATAGCTGTTCGAGGGCCTGATCAAAGTCCAGTTTGCAATTATAATAGTAAATCCCGAGAGCAAGATGAGCCTCTGCTACGTCTGAGCCTAGCTGGATGGCCTTATCCGCGGCCTCTTTAGACTTTGTTGCTCGTTCTTCTGAATGGTCAAAATGAAACCAATACATATGAGCATGAGATCTAGCGAGCCCGGCGTATGCTTGAACAAAGCTGGTGTCCAGCTTGACCGCCTTCTCGAACAATTCAATGGACATGGTGAGATTTTCTCTGCTCTCGACGCCTCTATTGATATATTCACGCGCCCGCAGGTAGTAGTCATAGGCCTCCGGATTATTCGTTAGTTTGGCTTCGACCACCTTTCGTTCGGGCCCAAGAATCGACACATTAAGGGCTTCGGCCACGGTCCTAGCGATGGCGGATTGAACCTGAAAGACCTCCGCTATTGTTTCATCATAAGCATTCGCCCATATTTGCGTAGCGTCTGATACCCTGATGAGAAAAGGCGTCACTCGCACTTTGCTTACCCCTCCAGGCTGTCGCTGCCAGCGCACTGTGCCAGAGAGGATATAGCTCACTCCCAGTTCTTCTCCAATTTGGCGCGGACTTTTGTCTGTTTTTTTGTACTGAACGGCGCTCGTCCGGCCGATGACCTCAAGCTGGCTGATGCTGGCAAGGCGCGCCGTGATTTCATCGGTGATGCCGTCGGCGAAATATTGGTCTTCGGGTGCGCCCAGATTTTCAAACGGGAGGACGACGATCCTATTTCTTGCTGCTTTCGTAACGGGTGTCCCTCGACCAAAATAGAGGATGGCAGATGCGCCGGCAACTGCGATGAGTGCGACGGCGGCGACGGCTCTCCATCTCCTCTTGAATTTTATCGTGATCTCTTTCGAAGTGAGAGGCTTTCCCTTGGGCAGGACTCTTTCTGCTGCGGGGATGCCCTTCTCGATTCTATCGAACTCAGCGATAAGCTCCTCGGCCGTCTGGAATCGGCTCTGTTTATCTTTCTCCAGGCATCGGAGGATCAGCCAACCTAGCTCTTCGGGTATCTGAGGATTAATTTTACTTGGATTCAGTGGGGTTTCGGTCTTGTGTTTCAAAGCGACACTGAGGGGTGTCTCTCCTTCAAAGGGAACTCGCCCGGTCAGCATTTCGTAAAGAACGACTCCCAGCGCATAGATATCCGAGCGTTCGTCTGTCTCATGACCCTCAACTTGCTCAGGGGACATATACTCCGGAGTGCCGATCATCACCCCGGTTCCTGTTATTCCCTTCGTTTTGAGCGAGCGGGCGATCCCGAAATCCATGATTTTGATGTTGCCATCGCGGTCGATCATGATGTTATGAGGCTTGAGGTCCCGGTGCACCACTCCCAGCTTGTGAGCTTCGGCCAGACCCTCGCAGACTTGCTTGGAGATCGAGATGGCCTGGCCCGGGCTGAGCCTCCCCATCATCCGGAGCATGCTCTTGAGGTCTTCACCCCGCACGTATTCCATAGTGATGTAGGAGGTGCCTTCTTCCATGGCGAAGTGGTACATGCGGCAGACGTTCTTGTGGGAGATCTGGCGCGCGGTCTTGAGCTCGTTGCGGAAGCGCTCGATGGTTTTGCTTTCGGCGGCGATTTCAGGGTTGAGGAGCTTCAGCGCGACTTTCTCTCCGATTTCATTGTCCAAAACTTTATAAACCCGTCCCATACCCCCTTTTCCCAATTCCTCGATGATTTGGTATCTCTTGGCAAATGTACTTCCCGGGATGAGTTCTTTAATCTGAATCTGAATGGTCTTCGTCTCAGGATGCGGGGCTTCCTCGATCGCTGCGATTTGTGTGCCGCACTTATTGCAGAAGCGGCTGGCAGAGGGGTTGTCAAACCCACAATTGAGACATTCCATAACCCTGGGTCCTTTTGTATCGTCCAAAGAATATTCAAAACTTGGTCGGGAGTCAAATTCGAACGAAACCGAAATTTATTCGTGTTCCCTAAATCAACAATCCCAAGAACGCCGGATTCGACCTCTCAGGTTGACAGGCCACCGATGGTTCATTATCCTTTTCCCTCGACGTTTAGGCGAGGAGAAACATTGATGGATTCATTGAAAGACAAGGTCGTTTTCATAACGGGTGCCAGCGCTGGGATCGGCAGGTCCTGCGCCCGGGCGTTTGCGGGGACGGGAGCCCGGCTGATCCTGTCCGCCCGCCGTCTCCAGCGGCTCGAGGACTTGGCGGTCGAACTCAAACGGAAACCGGGAGAAGATATCCTTCTGCTGGCGATCGATGTCCGGGACCAGCCTGCTGTAGAACGCGCCGTGAATGGACTCCCGGCCGAATGGGTGGCGATCGATGTCCTAGTTAACAATGCAGGGCTCAGCCGGGGACTGGACAAGCTCCACGAAGGCAAGCTCGAGGATTGGGAAGAGATGATCGACGCCAACATCAAAGGCCTGCTCTATGTCAGCCGCGCCGTCATCCCTGGCATGGTGAAGCGGGGCCGCGGCCATGTCATCAACATCGGTTCCATCGCCGGTCACGAGGTCTATCCCGGCGGGAATGTCTATTGCGCCACCAAGTTTGCTGTCGACGCCCTATCGAAGGGGATGCGCCTGGACCTCTCAGGGACGGGACTGCGAGTGAGCCAGGTCTCCCCGGGCATGGTGGAAACCGAATTCAGCCTGGTCCGGTTCCGAGGAGACAAGGAGCGGGCCGGGAAGGTTTATCAGGGACTGACTCCATTATCCCCGGACGATATCGCTGACGCCGTCGTCTACTGCGCCACGCGGCCCCCGCATGTCAACATCAGCGAGATGATCGTCATGCCGACCGACCAGGCTTCGACGAATCTCGTCAACCGGAAGTAGGGTTAAATTTCCGGCTTCTGGATCTGTCAGGGACGCGGTCGCTCTCTAATCCTGTATTTCGCAATGCTCAGAAGGCCGGTGTCATTATTTTCTTTAGGAATAAAGACCGAACCATCATCTGAGACCAGACTTCGGGACAAATTTGAAAAAATCGTCGGCGACCGGAAGGAAAAGCCTCTCTCAAAGCTCTGAAAAAACGGGCCGTGGCATTACCGGGTGATTTTTGGAGGCCTGGTCGGCCTCCAGGGGAACGCTTTTCGCCTCGGCCGGGTTAAATAGAAATGGGGTGGATGTGATCCGGAGTCTAAGGTATGGCCGGCCAGATTGACAAGGCGCTTGAGGCGGTGTATTTGTAGAAAAGAGTATGGACAATGAACTGTCCCCAATGCAACGCTGATAACCGGCCCGACAGCCGCTTCTGCCACCGCTGTGCGACTCCCCTTCAGACCGCAGAAGGCGGCGCTATCGATAAAACCCTGACCTTCGAGCGACCTCCGGCCGCCCTGGCCCGGGGGACCCTAGTTTCCGAGCGTTATGAGATCATCGAAGAACTGGGCAGGGGAGGGATGGGTCGTGTTTACAGAGTGTACGACCAGAAGATCAAGGAGGTTATCGCCCTCAAGCTTATCCATCCTGAGATCAGCGTCAACGACCAGGCCATCGACCGTTTCCGAAACGAGCTGAGGTTCGCCCGGAAGAATCTGCGGTTTCGAAAACCGAGACAGGCAGGAGTATCCTCTCTTTTCTCAGCCCCGAAAGCCTCAGGCAACTGAGTCAAAAAGAGCTCCAGGGTATCCTGGATTTTGAAAAACATATGGCTAATATCAAAACGGCCATTCCCGACGAGCCCGTCTTCAGCCAGAGATGGGACAGCGCTTACCAGAATATCCGCGAGGGCCAGAAGCTCCGCGAGGAGGGACGGTTTGAAGAGGCGTTAAAGCGGAGACAGGAAGGCCAGGAGGAGATGCAGTCGCTCTTGAACTTGGTCTCGGAAAGAGAAAAGGCGTTGGCTGCAAAGTCCCAGCTTGCCGAGACCAAGAGCCGCGTTGAGGCGATGGGTACGGACAGAGGGAACGTACTTTACTGGGTGGCCGGCCGACACGAGAGGGACGCGGAAGACGCCTTGAACAAAAGCGATTTCTCCGGCAGCCGGGCGCTGTCTTCTGTCTTGGAGCGGGTTCTCCGTCTCAGCAGCCAGTGTCGAGAACCGGGGAACTGCCTGAAGGTCTTGGCGGATCTGGTGGAGGGCATGAAGAAGGCGGCAGAAAAATCGGCCTCGGCAAAACCGGACCCCTGGCTCTTCAATGTGGCCAAGGAGAGCGAAGACGAAGCCCAGCGCGCGCTTGCTCAGAACGACTACGAAGGGGCGGCGGAAGCCTACATCCGGGCGGCCTTCGTTTATCAGAAGATCATCGATCAAGGAACATAGAAAGCCTGTCCCTTTGCCTATGTCTAAGATCCGCGGGCGGAGTTCGACATCGGTAAGGAGGAGTGAGTGGCCATAAAAAAACTAAAAGCTCTCCATTCTGTTTTTATTGTCTTCTGCTGGATGGTTTTCCCTCAAGCCCTCCGGGCTGATATCCGGCTTCCGGGCGTTATCGGCGATCATATGGTCCTGCAGCAGGACAAGCCCGTTCCGGTCTGGGGATGGGCGGAACCGGGGGAGAAGGTTACTGTCCGGCTGTCCGGTCAGGAAATGAGCGCCCGAGCTCGTGATGATGGTCGGTGGCGGGTGGTCTTTCCACCGCTCCAGGCCGGAGGCGGCCCTCTGGAGATGGTCGTGCAGGGCGAAAGAGGCCCCCAGATCGCTGTCCAGGACATCCTGGTCGGCGAAGTCTGGGTATGTTCGGGGCAGTCCAACATGGAGTGGCCGCTGTCGCTGACCGCCAGCCCGACTCCGGAGATCCTACGGGCCGATCACCCGGGGATTCGTCTCTTCCTCGTTCCCAGACGGACGGCCGACAGACCCCAAGAGGATGTCGACGCGAAATGGGCGCTCTGTACGCCCGAGACCGCCGCTCCCTTTTCGGCCGTCGGCTATTATTTCGGCCTGGAGCTCCATCAAAAACTAGGGATACCCATCGGCCTGATAGAAGCGGCCTGGGGAGGCACGGCCATCGAGCCGTGGACTCCGCCGGCCGGGTTTGCGGCCCTCCTGGAGACCATGACTATATTGGGTGAGCTCGAGCGCCTGGTCGGGGACTATTGGAACCGCCTGGCGGAAGCCCTTCCTTCCTGGGAAACTTGGGTTCGCGAGAGCCGGGAAGCCGTTGCCGAAAAAACCGAGCTACCCATGAAACCGGAATTCCCCTTGCATCCGCTCGATGATCCCCAGGCGCCCACGACCCTTTACAACGGGATGATCCATCCGCTCATCAGTTTCGCCATTCGCGGGGCGATCTGGTACCAGGGTGAAAGCAACCGGAATGACGGCCTGGCCTACGAACATAAGATGGAAGCCTTGATCCGGGGATGGCGGGAGGTCTGGAATCTCGGTGATTTTCCTTTTTACTACGTCCAGCTTGCGCCCTACAACTATGCTTATGATAGGGAAGACCCGGGGGGGGATGTCCCTGACTTCCTCCGTTTGCCGCTGATTTGGGAAGCCCAGACGCGTATCCTTCGCCTTCCCGCCACCGGGATGGCCGTGACGACCGATATCACCGACCTCAACGACATCCACCCCCGGAACAAGAAAGACGTGGGAGTCCGGCTGGCCCTCTGGGCGCGGGCTGGAATTTATGGGGAGTCGAACCTCTGCCCATCCGGGCCGCTCTTCAAGTCAATGTCCATTGAGGGGGACCGGGTCAGGATCGCCTTTGACCATGCGGCCGGCGGGCTGATCTCCAACGACAGGCAGCCCCTGAGGTGGTTCGAGATTGCCGCCGATGACCACCTTTTCCATAAGGCCGTGGCTGAGATCGACGGAGAGACGGTCGTTGTCAGCAGCCCTAGAGTCGCCGCTCCAAAGGCAGTCCGGTTCGGCTGGCACCAGTCGGCCGTTCCCAACCTGGCGAACAGGCGAGGGCTTCCGGCTTCTCCCTTCCGGACAGACCGCTGGTAGCGTCGGCCCTCGTTCAGATTATTTCCGATACGATCCCTTCTTGGGCTTAGCAGAAGGGCTTATTGACTGGCTTATGATCAAACGGCGAGGTGGAGCTCGTCTTTGACCCGTTTGAAGGTCTCCAGGATCTTTTCCAAGTGGGCGTCCGTATGGGTGGCCATGTAGCTCGTCCGGAGAAGGGCGAAGTTGGGCGGGACCGCCGGGGGAAGAGCGACGTTCGTGTAAATTCCGGCATCGAAGAGGATCTTCCAGGCTCTGATGGTGTTGAACTGGTCGCCGATGACGATGGGAATGATCGGCGTCTGGGTGGGGCCGATATCGTATCCCATGGCCTGGAGATCTGTCCTCATCCTCTCACCGATCCTGGTCAGGCGCTCGACCCGCTCCGGCTCCTCTTCCAAAACATCCAGACAGGCCAGGACGGTAGCCACGTTCGCCGGAGGCAGGCTGGCACTAAAGATGAACGGTCTGGAGAAATGTTGGATCCAGTGGATGGCTTCCTTGGGGCCGGCGATGAAACCTCCCACCGAAGCCAGGGACTTGCTGAACGTCCCCATGACGAGGTCGACATCCTCTGGGATACCAAAATGGTGGGCCGTCCCCCGCCCTCCCCCAAGCACACCCAGCGAGTGGGCGTCATCAACCATGAGCCGCGCTCCGTGGGCCTTACAGAGGGGCGCGATCTCGGGCAGAGCAGCGATATCGCCACCCATGCTGAACACCCCGTCGACGATGACCAGCTTGGCCGGCTCGGGGGGGCAGGCCTTCAGGATCCTCTCCAGGTCGGTCGGATCGTTGTGGCGAAAATAGCGGGGGTGGACGTTCTTCTGGACCTTGGCCTGGCGGACGCCGTCGACGATGCTGGCATGGACCTCTTTGTCGGTGATGATGATGTCTCCGCGGTCGGCGATCGCCGGGATCGTGCCGAGGTTGACCTGGAAGCCGGTGCTGTTCACGAGGGCGGCCTCCTGGCCGACGAATTTCGCCAGCTTCTCTTCTAACTCCAGGTGGATGTTGAGGGTGCCGTTGAGGAATCGGGATCCGGTGCAGCTCGTCCCGTATTTGCGGATGGCTTTGATGGCGGCCTCTTTGACTTTCGGGTGAATCGTCAAGCCGAGGTAGTTGTTCGAGCCGATCATGATATAGTGCTTGCCCTTGATGATGGCTTCCGGCCCCTCGGCCTGGTCGATGGGTATGAAATAGGGATAGAGGCCGAGGGATTGGGCGGTCCGGGGATTGGTGGGATAACCATACCTCTGGGCGTACTCGGGATCATCATAGAAACCCCTGCATTTCTCAAAAAGGTCCATGGCTGTCTCCTCTCATTTTTCTGCCAGGCTCAATAAGTTTCACTTCGGGAACGCCCTCAGGGCTCCTTTCTCACGATACTCCACGAAAAGCCGCCCCCATTCGGAAGCGGCGAGCCATCTCTTGAAAACACGGCCTTCTCGGAGCGGCCAGTGAATAACATCATGATAGATGAAGGAGTAGAGATTCAAGAGGAAGAGAAGCGGCGGCCGGGTCAGGAGCTTCTGGAAGACGCGGGTGGGGCCGAACCAGGTGAGCCATCCGGCCAAGCGGTGGAAGGACCGGCCGACCCGAAAATCCCAGTTCTGCGCTGCCAAGTCAGGATCGCCGACGACCTGGATCTCTTCGGGCCTTCCGACGCCCAGCCCGGCGTCGTGAGCCAGACGGATATAGGGTATGCCCATCGGTTCGAATCCCATGAGCTTGGCGGCGACGGCATCCACGGCCACCTGGTCCGCACTGGCCAGAAGGACGTTCTTGGTGACGGGTTTCATGATCCGGGGCCCCGGTCCATTGCCTGCGGTCGTGCCGTCCATGATACAGAAAAGCCCCGAATGAATCTCTCGCTGGATGGCCAGCAGGTCGACCAGGGTTTCATGGATGTGGGTATGGGTACAGTGGCGCTTATGAGTCAGCAGCCCGCCGAAAGCGTTCTTCATGGCGCCGGTCGTAGTCGTATAAATATGACATTTGACGGTCGGCAGGTGGACCATGTTCTTGCCGATAAAGAATTCGGGGATCCGGATCTCCTTCTTGTAGATCTTGTCCAGGACAAGCATCTTGGCCCTAGGAGTGTAAGCGATCCATCTCATATCCTCTTTCCGGAAATTGTAGAGAACCTCGATCCCGTGGGCTTCGAAGACGGGCTTGAAGTTGTTCAGGTCTTCACCCTTGTAGGCGTTGGTGACCTCGGTCTTGTTCTGGACGCAGGAAAGGGGAGAGAAACCGTTTTTCTTCAGAGCCAGGATCGTCCCTTCGAGCTGCCAGGGCGTCGTGTTCGCAGACGGAAAGGGATAATGCCAGGAGATGTTGTCCTTGAGGATGGTCGGGCAGGATTTGTCGAGAGCCAGAGGTCCGCCCGCCAGCTCGAAAAGCCGACCGATATCGTCGAGGACGGTGGAAGGAGAAGTCTTCAGGAGAGCGACTTTAGTCTTGTTCAAGCGATATTGCTCCTCACATCTTCACCATGATTGTAATTATTTGCGGCCGTTCTGGCAAGGACTCTCATGCGTTTTTCCATTGGGCGCAGGTCGAACACGGCCGAGATCGCCCGCCGGGAAGGTTTCGAGGTTTCCCCGGAAACGGTTCTTCTGAATCGCCCGCCGACGGCCGAACCCGCTCTGGGCTTCTCTGGATGGGACGTTTCTCCTCGACGAAAGGACCCCGCCCGAGACAATCGAATCCGAATTCGAGCGCAATTTTTAAGAAAGAATCCAGCCCCCGGTTTCCTATGCTCTGGTGGCTGAATGAAGACCAGGATTCGAGTTCAGACGGTCATGCCGTAAGCAGTGAAATGAACTTATTGCGCGGAGGCCAGTTTCACGTCCACCCAGAATGAGTATTTCTTCGGGCCCCTTGTAACATCGGGGACCTGGCCGGTGTAGCTTCCGGTTGCTCTTTCTGCGGCCATATCTGTTCCGGTCCCGGCGCCGCCCCGGCCTCTCATCGCCTCTTTCATCTCCGGGGTCATTCCGCCCCATTCGAACCCGAGTTTGACGTCCTTTCCCGGTTCGGCTCCGATTCCCGCCGGGTGAAGATCGCGGGAGCAAAGGGGGATCCGGAATTCATAGATGATCTGATCCTGCTGTCTCCCATTCCTGAAGCCGGGAAGGTCGACATCCGGGACCGGGCCGGAGGGGAAGATCTCCTCACCCTTCTTGTTGACGGCGGTCGCCTCAAAAACGACGAATTGCGGCTTGTCGATGATCTCTTGTTTTCTTTCCTCCGATAGCGCCTGTCCCTGTTTTTCCATGTAGGCGATGAGCTGCTCTCCGCTGACCGTTTTCTTAACGAATTTCACAGCGTAGTCTTTGTCTTTCTTGCCGGAGGTGCTGGCATACAACGTCATCCCAGTCATCTCGAGGGAGCTCAGATACTTGGGATCTTTGAAAATGAAGAGAACATAGAGGTTGCTTCCGTCGTTGCGCAGGGCATACTCAACACCCACGTTTTTCTGGGAGGTCATTGTGTCGCCCTGCCATTCCTCTATCTGACCATCGATACTGGGAGGCGGGGCCGCCCATTTGCTCGGGACGATCTCCCCGGCAGAAAGAAGTGCCGGTACCAGGATCAACAGGGCAAAAATTTGGATAAGTCCGACAAAAGATCTCATTTTTTTCATATTTCCTACCTCCAAGCTAATTATAATTTCATTTTACAACAATCACTTGGCCATTTCAACCGCACTCCAGGGTGATCGCATCACTCTCTTGGAAGAAATGATATAGAAGAATACGTCATATCGCCGATAAAGTTTTCCTGGACGGTCACCGACTTCAGACTTCGATGGCCGGGTAGCGGCGGAGGGAGAGGCGCCGGATGAGGAAGAAGGCGAGCCAGGCCAAGCCCAAGATGAGTCCGAACAGAATGATCAGCACCCCGGCTAATCCGAGTCCAGCCTTGTCCAAGGCGAGGAACAGCAGACCGAACAGAAAGAGGAACCCCACGTCGAGAAGCATAGCGATAAGAACATTGAGATTCTGTTTCATCGCTTTCTGAGGGCTGATCCAATCGAGCAGCGGGCGGGCAAGGTCGATCGCCAGGTTCAGGACGGTCAGGAATGCCGTGACGGGCAGGGCGAGGGCAAGAGCGGGCAGCCATTGACCCGCCGGGAGTTGAAAACGAAAGATCAGGACCGCCGTTGCGCTGGCGATTCCCAGCAGGGCTACGTTCCAGCAGTGGATGAACTTGGCCAGGACCTGCTGACGGTAATCGACCGGGATGATCTTGGATATCCAGAATTGCCGTCCTTCCCTGGAGAAGGAGGATGAGGCGACTCCGCTCACCGTGGCACAGACGATCACGAACATGGTTGTCACCAGGACTGTTGTCACCGGCTTGGCCGTCGTCATGAGGCGAAGGATCGCGGCGCTGTCGCTTGTTGACCGGCTCGAGCTCAGGGTCAGGGCAAAGACGATCGGAATCATGAGAACACCCAGGACGCCGTTGAGCAGGAAGATCGGCGTCCGGTTCATCAAGCGCAACTCTCGCAGGAAGATCGCCCGAACAGGATGGCGGCCGGAAGAGACTTTGAGCGCCGTCCTTGCTTTTGACCTCCGGGTAGAACCGCCGCTGCGCTCGCTCAAGCCGACCAAGCCCCTGTAGAAGAGGCGTTGGGCGCCGGCCATGAGACCCCCGAAAAGAAGGACTGACAAACTCGCAAACAGGGCCAAGCCGGACAACCCT
The DNA here is from genome assembly GCA_035528895.1 of Candidatus Desulfaltia sp. Lineage (GTDB taxonomy): Bacteria > Acidobacteriota > Aminicenantia > Aminicenantales > UBA8522 > UBA8522. Next base: position 54,331 of record DATKXS010000038.1, on the reverse strand, counting down.
GAGCCGGTCATCAGACCGTCATGAAGAAAGCGCGTCGCCCAGATGGACGGCGGAAAGCGGCGGCCGATCGACTGGACCAGCCCGTCCGGGGAGGCGATGAGGGCAATGATCTTCTCGCTGTCCACGTCCTGGGCTCCGGCCGCTCGACTCAGGCCGAACTGAAGAAACAGGGCCGCGGCGATGAGCACCAGCGATCCGAGGACGATCAGCAGGTCCTTCTTGCGGCCGATGTTGACCAGGCGCATCATCCCGACGACAACCAGGCCGGAGGCCGCCAAGGGAATGACCGGGAGAAGTACATAGGCCAGAAGCAGAGATATCCAATATTCCAACCCGCCTTTACTCTTGAAACCGTAGATGACGAGGACCGGCAGAATGATCGGGGCGATGGTCAGGTACTCGTTGACCAGGACGACGGCGAACTTGGACAGCATGACCTGGAACGGCTTGAGAGGGAGGGAGACGAGGTACTCCAGGTCTCTGGAGAAATAGAACGTGGCGATGAGATAGAACAGGCCGAAAACGAGGATGATGAGTTGGCCGGCCAAGACCGCCAGTGTCAGCAGGGCTTTTTCCTGGCCGATGGATCTGAGGAGGTCAAAGGCATCGCCTATCAGGCGGACATAAAGCACCAGGACCGGCACGACTCCGGCCACGCCGAGCAAGATGAGGGGGATCAGCCAGAGGTCACGCCGCTGGACGAGAAAACGGTGGCGAAGGATCGTCCAGCCGAAATTGGAATTGAGCGCGGCCTTGACCAGGGCGGTGGTCGGACTCATGATTCAGTCAGCCCCAGAAAGATATTCTCCAGCGAGGCCTTGTCTTTCGCCTGGTCCCTGAGCTCGGCCATCGTCCCCCAGGCCGCCAGACGCCCTTTGTGGATGATCCCGATCCGGTCACACAGGCGTTCGGCGACCTCCATGATATGGGTGGAGAAAAACAGCGTCCCGCCTTGTTCGCAGTGCTCCCGCATGGCTTCCTTGAGGAGGTGGGAGGAGCGGGGGTCGAGGCCGACCATCGGCTCGTCGAGAATGAACACCCGGGGCTTGACCATAAGCGCGGCCGTTAAAATGATTTTCTGGCGCATGCCGTGGGAGTAGGTCTGGATCGGATCGGCCACCGCCCGGGCAAGTTCGAAGGCCTCGAGCCAGTGTTCGATCCGCTGCCGGCGCTCCGGGCCGGCGACACCGTAGACATCGCCGATGAAATTCAGGAATTCGATGCCCTTGAGACGCGTGTAGATTTCCGGCTCGTCGGGGACGTAGGCGGTCATGGCCTTGCAGCGGAGGGCCTCGGCACGGCTGTCCAGGCCGTTGATTCGGATCGTCCCGGCATCGGGCTCGAGGATGCCGACGATCATCTTGATCGTCGTCGTCTTGCCGGCCCCGTTGGGCCCGAGAAAGCCGAAGATCTCCCCCGGAGGGACAGTCAGCGACAGGTCGTCGACCGCCCGGACGGCGCCTTTGTTGTAGCTTTTTGAAACGTGGTCGAGCTCGATCATCGCATCTCCTCCGTGTCGTTCAACAAGGTATCTTATTGGGAAAGATGGAAAAGCGCAATGGCGTTGATGCTATGGTGGCGCCAAGGAGGGAGCGTTCCCTTTATTTTTACCCGGACAAGGCTTATAATGCCCCCTTCATTCAGATCCGAGGAGGAATAGAAAATGGCCATCATTGTTGACGGACATAGCCTGACTATCGGACAGGTGGTCAAAGTCGCCCGGGAGAACGAGCCGGTCGAGCTTCATCCCGAAGCCAGGAAAAGGATCGACAAATGCCGGGCCCTGCTCGAGGACAAAATCCAGAAAGGCGAGATCATGTACGGGGTCAATACCGGAATCGGCGAGCTCTCTGAAGTCGTCCTGACCCCGGAGCAGGTGGAACAATACCAAAGATATATCATCTACAGCCACGCCGCCGGCTACGGGAAGGCTCTGCCGGCCGAGATCGTCCGGGCGGCTATGTTGAGCCGTATCTCCTGCCATTGTCACGGTCATTCGGGCTTGCGGCTGGTGGTGACAGAGACGATGAAGGAGATGCTCAACCGCGGGGTAACCCCGGTCGTCTGTGAAAAAGGCTCGGTCGGCGCCTGCGGCGACCTCTCCCCGATGTCCCAGATCGCTCTCGGCGCTATGGGAGAAGGGGAGTCGTTCTATCAGGGTGAGCGGCTAGCCGCGGCCGAAGCGCTGAAACGGGCCGGCATCAAACCGGTCGTCCTCGCGGCCCGGGACGGCCTGGCCATGATCAACGGCTCGAATTTCATCACCGGGCTGGGGGCGCTCGAAGTCCACGATGTCCACCGCTGGCTCAAGAACTCCGAGATCGCCGCGGCCATGACCCTCGAAGTCCTGAACGCCAACATGAAGGCCTACGACGAGCGGCTACACAAGGTGAGGGGCTATCCCGGCGCCCTCGAAGCAGCGGAAAATATCAGGAAGATCACCGAGGGAAGCGGGCTTCTGGCCGAACTCGGCAAGAAAAAGGTCCAGGACGCTTACAGCCTGCGGAGCACTCCCCAGGTCACCGGAGCTGCCAGGGATGCCCTCAAATGGGCCCGCTATATGCTCGAGATCGAACTCAACAACGCCGCCGATAATCCCGTCTTTTTCCCCGATGAACAGCTCGTCCTGACGGGCGCGAATTTCCAGGGCACGCCGCAGGCCTTTGCTCTTGAGCTCCTGGGAACGTCCGTGACGACCGTGTCCGTCCTCTCCGAGCGCCGCCTCAACCGCCTGATGAACCAGCATCTCAGCGTCGGACTGCCCGCCTTCCTGACCAAAGGGGCGGGAATGTTCTCGGGGATGATGCTCTCCCAGTACACGGCCGGGGCGCTCGTCTGCGAAAACCGCATCCTCTCCCACCCGGCCGCGACCGGCTCCATACCGGCCGCCGCCGACCAGGAAGATTTTGTCAGCATGGGCTGGACCTCGGCGCTCAAGACCAGGCAGATCATCGACAACGCCCAGGCGGTCCTGGCCATCGAGATGATGGCCGGCGCCCAGGCCGTCGATTTCCGGGCGCCGCTCAAGCCGAGCCGGGGTGTCCAAGCCGCTCATGAAGTCATCCGGAAATATGTCGCCCATCTCGAGGAAGACCGGCCGCTCTATAACGACATCAACACGCTCAAGGAAGTCGTCGAGAGGGGAGAGGTCCTCGAGGCCGTGGAAAAAGCCGTCGGCGAGTTGAGATAGCCCTGCGGTCCTAACGATGGGTATACTATTCTAAGCGCAATTGTCTATGTTACGTTGTCATTGCGAGCGACCTTTGGGAGCATGGCGATCCCATCAAGGTTACTGCTTGATGAGATCCCTCGCTCTCCTCGGGACAGCCCAAAGAGCCGGATTGCCCCGCTTCGCTCGCATGTACGAAAGCGCTCTATAGGCAGACTTGGGATTTGAGCACTGCATTGTATAGGGCCTTAATCTTCGACATGGACGGATTGATGATCGACAGCGAACGCCTTTATTGGCAGGTCGAAAAAGGCATGGCCGCCCAATTTGACAAAAAGGTCAGCGAGGAGACGCTCTGGAAGATGATGGGCCGGCGGCCCATCGAGGGGATGAGGATTTTTGTCCAGGACGTGGGGCTCCCCATTTCCGCTGAGCGGGGTTTGGATATGAGGGATAACCTGATGCGTGATAAATACAGGAACGAGTCCGAGCCGATGCCGGGATTGACCCATATTCTGAATACCTTCCACGGACGACTGAAACTGGCCGTCTGTACGGGAGCCCAGGGGGAATTCATGGAGATCGTGATTGACCGGCTGAAGATCCGGGACAGGTTTGACGTCCTCCAGGCCTCCGACGAGGTCAAAAAAGGAAAACCGGACCCGGAGATCTATCTTGCGACCTGTGAGAAACTCGGTGTCGCGCCCCGACAGAGTGTTGTGCTCGAGGATTCTTCCAACGGTTGCCTCGCCGGAAAGCGGGCGGGCTGCCACACGATCGCGGTGCCCTCGGAATATTCGAAGGGGCAGGATTTCAGCGGCGTCGATTTTATCGCCGCGGACCTCTTTGCCGCCGAAAAGCACATTTCCGAGTTGTTGGACCAGAAAGCCTGAGGGCTCTCGGTCAAAATTCAAATCGGTATTCCGTTTGACCGAGTTCTAAGTATAATAGAGTCATCGCCTAAAACCGGAAGCACGAGAGGCCGTCATGAACAAGCGAATTGCTCTGGTCACCGGGAGCAGCCGGGGGATCGGCCGGGAGATCGCCGTCTTGCTGGCTGAGGACATGGCCGGCATTGCCGTTCACTACAAAGAAAATGAGCAGGCCGCCGCTGAGGTCATGACTGAGATCGAGAAAAAAGGAAAGCCGGCCAAAGCGTTCTCGGCCGATCTGACCTTTGAACAGGAGGCCAGGGGGTTGATCCGCGGAGTGGAAGAGCATTTCGGCCGGTTGGATGTCCTGGTCAACAATTTCGGCCCGATCATCGTCAAGCCCTGGCAGGAGCTGACGACCGCCGACTGGGAACGGATGTACCGGAGCGTTTTTCTGAGCGCCGCCTGGGGAATCACGGCCGCGCTCCCGGAGATGAGAGGGCGCGGTTGGGGCAGGATCATCAACATCGGATACCACCGCGTCGAACAGCTCACCGCCTTTTCCAAGATCACCGCCTATGCCGTGGCCAAGACCGCTCTCCTCATTCTGACCCGCTCCGCCGCCGCCTCGGAATTCAAAGCGGGGATCACCGTGAACATGGTGTCGCCCGGTCTGATCGAGGGCGGGATCATGCCCGCGGGTGGGAAGCTGTCAGCGGAATATTTCGGCAAGAAGATGGACGTTGCCGAGGCCGTCCGCTTCCTGGCTTCCGACAAGGCCGCTCACATCACCGGCACGAATCTTATCGTCGCCGGTGCCTGGAAGCTTTAAAGCTTCCCGCCTCGGGATTGCTTCAGCCGCTCCAGGAAAGGCTTGTAGAGAAAACTCCTCTCGTCCAGCTCGCAGAGCTGTTTGAACATCAGTCGCGTGACCGTGAAGCTCAGCATGTCCGGGGGAAGGTGTTGCCGCATGGCGATGTCAGTGGCCCCGATCGATGCCTGGGCGATGTTCAAATCTACAAACGGCAGGATTTGGGAACACCCCGACCCGAACGGGGCGATCACCGGGGCAGGATCTTCGGGGGCGCTGCGGTACTGGGCGCCGATGGCCAGGGCGCTCAATTGGTCCGGGTTCACCAGGAAGGTGATGGATTTGGCATAGGGCCAGGCGTCTTCCTTGAGTGGTCCGAGAAAGAGATGAGCGTGTTCGGCCCGGTAGGGTTTTGCGGCGTCTATCCATTTTCCCATGAGCGAGCGCGAGACCTTTAGCCCTTCATCGTTGGCCAGGAATTCAAGGAATTCCTTTCTCGACCGAAGTTGCACTCCCCACATCCAATGACCGGCGCCGCCGCAGCCGTATCGATCCTTGGTGAGATGGAGCGTCTCGCCCCGGAGCCAGCACTGATAAAAGGCATAGACGCATTGGCGTTCCTCGGGGGAGACGAGCGGCTCGAAGATCGCCGGGTCCGGGGCATCGTAGAAGCCGATGAGGGGCGTCTCGAGGTCGAGCCTTTTTTTTAGTCGTTCGGAGTTGGGCTGCTTTTCTTTGGCCATGGTTTATTTATCGCATGCGCGATCTCTTTTGGCAAGGGGCCAGGACAAAGGTCTCACCACCAATCCGCATAGAAAAAAGAGCTTGACAAGGGCACAATATTCAATTAATCATATACGTATAGGTTGTAATGATGCGTAATATAATTATACGTGCAGGTATTATTTGAACAATCACATCTTCACCCGCGATGAGTTTATCGCCAGGTTTAAGCTCGAGGAGGCGTCTCTCCGGGAATGGGAGAGGACCAAACTGCTGAAGCCGGTCGGTTTCACCGAGGACCGGGTCCCTCTCTATTCGGAAGAGGTGATGGAGAGGATCGGATATATTCAAAAGCTCACCGATCTCGGTTACGAAACAGAGGATATTCAGAAAATTCTCAAAAAAGTGGGGCTGCCGAAGACCGCCGAAAGAAAGCGAAAACCCGAGGATCCGGACCAGTACCTGACCATCGGGAACCTGGCCGAACGCGTCGGGCTGAGCCCGCGGACGATCAAACACTGGGAGGACAAGGGTATCATCGAGCCCGATATGCGCAGCGAGGGCGGGTTTCGGCTCTATTCGGGAGGCTATATCTATCTTTGCGAACTCATCCGTGACCTTCAGCTCTTCGGCTACACCCTCGAGGAAATTAAGGAGATATCCGATTATTTTCGATATTTCTTGGCTATCCAGGAAAATCTGGGGGGCTTCCCCAAGGCCGAGGTTTCGACCAAGCTGGAGGCCATGCTCATGGAGATCAAGGTCGTCCTGGACAAGATGGAAATTCTCGATAAGGGTATCAAGCGCTGGGAAGACCTGCTCAAGAAGAAAAGGAAGGAAATTTTGAGCCTGAAAGCCAAGAACCTGAAGAGGGACGGCAAGAAAAAGCAAGAGAGGGTGAAATGAGCAAGATTGTTTTCATCGAACCCAAGGCTCCCAACCTGCACATTTTTTCGCGCTTCCCCCTGCCCCGGCTGGGCCCGATCATCCTGGGCACGATGATGAAGGAGCGGGGCTGGGAGGTGGAAATTTTCGTAGAGGAACTGCGGGAAATCGACTTTGCGGTTGTCGAATCCGCTGACCTGGTAGGAATCTCGACCATCACCTCGACTGCACCCAGGGCCTATGCCATAGCGGACAGGGTCAGGAAGCGGGGGATCCCGGTCCTGATGGGGGGGCCGCATGTGACCTTCCTGGCCGATGAAGCACTGGAGCACGCGGACTTCATCGTCCGCGGGGAAGGGGAACAGACCCTGATGGCTTTTATCGACGCTTGGGAAAAAGGCGAGAGTTTCACCGGGATTCCCAGTCTGTCCTATAGAGAAAACGGCCGGAAAATTCACAACGTCCTGCGGCCGTTCGTGAAGGACCTCGATCAAATCCCGTTCCCGGATCTCTCCTTGCTCAAATCGACGAGAAAGGGGATATCCAGGTTGAGCAGCATCCCCGTCCAGACAAGCAGGGGCTGTCCGTTTGACTGTTCCTTCTGCTCCGTGACGAGCATGTTCGGCAAGAAATACCGGTTCCGCTCGACCGAAAATATCATGGAAGAGCTGCGGCGCTATAACGAGCGCAAAAACCGCATTTTTTTCTATGATGATAATTTCACCGCCGACCGCAAACGGGCCAAGGAATTGTTGGAAGCGATGATCCGCGAGGGGTTCAAGTTCAAGTGGACGACCCAGGTGCGCGCCGATGTAGCCAAAGACCTGGATCTGGTCAGGCTGATGAAGAAGGCCGGCTGCCATACGCTCTACATCGGATTTGAATCAGTAAACCCGGAGAGCCTAAGATCCATGAAGAAAAAGCAGACCGTCGAAGAAATAGCGGACGCCATAAAAGTCCTCCGGAAGCATCGGATCGGCATTCATGGGATGTTCGTTTATGGGTTTGACGAGGACGACTGGAAGACCGTCAAGCAGACGGTCAAGTTCGCCAAGCGGTCGAAGCTGAATTCCACTCAATTCCTTATCCTGACGCCGCTTCCCGGATCGGAATTTTTTGACAAGGTGAGTCACGAGAATCGGATTCAGTTCCGGGATTGGGCTCTGTACGATGCCCATCATGTCGTCTTCCAGCCCGCCCGCTTGTCCCTTTTCGACCTGCAACGGGCCCAGATCTTCAGCCATAAGAAGTTTTACTCGCTCAAACAAATGGTGAGAAAACTAATAAAAGGGAAATGGCTGGACGTAGGAATCGCCGGATATGCCAGGCACCTGAACCGGGTCTGGCAGAAGAAGAACGAGCTATATCTTAAGGCGATTCAGCTGCTCAAATCGAAGAAAGGGCCCAAGATATCAATCGACTACCGCGAAGAGGTCACCCTCGACCGCTAGGGCGGGCTCGAACGAGACAAAGCATCCTCGCCCCCTATCGACGCAAAAAGAGCTTTCTAGAGATTGGGTCCGCCGGAGACCTTGATGACCTGGCCCGTCAGCCAGCGGGCCTGGTCTGAGGCGAGGAAGACGATGACGTCGGCGATGTCTTCCGGCGTCCCGACTCGTCCGAGGGGAATGTCCGGCAAGACCTTATCCACCAGTTCGGCGCTCATCCATCCGGTTTGAACGGGCCCCGGCGCGACTGTATTGACTGTGATCCCGAGATGGCCGACCTCCCAGGCAATGCTTCTTGTATAGGCTTCGATGGCGGCCTTGCTGGCTCCATAGGATATTTGAGTGGCAAAGGCTTGAGCGGCGTCTGTACTGAGATTGATTATTCGCCCCCAATCTCCGCCCCTCAACTTGTGTCTCTTGACGAATTCCGAAATCAAGAGCACAGCCGCTCTCGTGTTGACCGCAAAATGACGCTCGATGTTCGATGCCGTCACTGAGAAGATATCGTCGGGCAGTTCGCAGTGGGCCGCATTATTGACCGGGATATCGACTCGGCCGAAAGCCTTGTCCGCCTCATCGAACAGCCCGGGAATGGCCTCGGGCACCATCAAATTGGCTTCAGTAATAATCGCCTGGCCGCCTTTGTTCTTGATTTGACCGGCCAATTCCATGGCGCCCTCTTTCCCTCACAAGCGTATTCCGGCTGGAAGGGCTCTTTGATCTCAGCCTTTCGGCCGAGATAATGGATGACGACATTCGTCCCTTTCGCGGCAAAGGCCAGGGCGGTTGCCTTCCCGATCCCGGTGTTCGCCCCGGTAATCAAGGCCGTCTTATCTTTAATCTGCGCGTCAATCACTTAGCGATGTCCGTACGGCTACCAGCTAAATAATTCAATTTGAATATTCATTCAATAAGCTGGCGGGCCAGGCGCTGTAACTCGGGATTTGCAAGGGCCAACAGCTTTTTCTTGATCGTTCTGGAAAAGTATTCAGCCTCGGTTTTTGAGAGCTTTTCCCGTCTCAGCTTTTTTAGAATTATTTCTTTTTGCGAAGGAGAGAATATCTGCGACAGGGAATATTCCAATCCGAATTCCTCCCGGACAGATAATATATTTTCTATTCTGGACCCAGCTTTCCCAAAATAGTCCCGGAAAACAGTCTTGATTTTTTCGCTTGACAACCGAACCGATCCCACCTGGATATACTCTTTGGCGACGAATTGATTGACGAGCTTTCCTATGTCTTTTATATCGGCTGGCCCAAAAATCTTTTGCAGGTCCGAGACCCAAGCCGATTCCAGGTTTTGTATCTTGTATACGACATAAGACACCAACAGCAGACGATGAAAATGGTCTCTTTTATCCGGGGCTTTCAATAAAGACAGAACCCGATTGTAATCGAAGACATTTCTTTCCTCGCTGTTGGCCAACATAACTGGAAATCCCTGCCAAAGTCGGGGGTTCTCACTTTTCACAACATCGGCCAAGATCTCATTGGCATCCTCATGTTCCTCTGTTTCAAATAGAGGATAGCCAAGCCAGCGAACCTTCTTAAGAAGATTTTCGTTATTTTCCATTTGAATTCCTCTCTTTGATAAGCTTTAAAAAATACCCTTAACCCGCCTTCTGAGAAAGCTGTCCCAGTCTGCCAGTCTGGCTAAAAGGAGTTCTTTATTTGCTCGATTGTTCATGCGATTATTTGTATAAAAAAATACAATTAATTGTATGATTATATACAATAATTTGTAGCCTCTGTCAAGAGGAAAAAGCAAAATAATCCTTCCCTGAATTTTATACTTGACAAGGGCCTCCCGGCGGCCTATTGTATATAAGGTGAACAAAATGGTGAACAGATTGTACAAAGAGCTGACCCAGCGCCAGAGAAAGGCCCTCCAGGTCATCGAGGCCTTTGTCCTCGAGCACGGCTTTCCCCCGACCATCCGCGAGCTCGGAAGACAGCTGGGCCTGGCCAATCCCTCGGCCGTCTTCAAGCACGTCCTGAGCCTGGAAAGGAAGGGCTACCTCAGCCGTGAGGCCGGGGAGTTGCGCCTCGCCGGGATCCCCTCGCCGTTCGAGAACCGGGTCAAGGTCCCCCTCGTCGGCGTCGCTCCCGCCGGCCGGGCCCAGGAGGTCTTCGACTCTCTCGGCGAGAGTGTGGACGTGCCCGAGTGGATGGTCGGCCGCCGCCGCGGCAACATCTTCTGTGTCCGCGTCGCCGGGAAGAGCATGGTGGACGCCTACATCGACGACGGCGACCGGGTGCTCCTGGAGAGGACGAACACGGCCCAGTCCGGCGAGATGGTCGTGGCGCGCCTGGACGACGGCTCGGTGACGTTGAAAAGGCTCCGCAAGGAGAACGGCCGGATCCTCCTCGTTCCCGAGAACCCGGAGTTCGCGCCAGTCGAGGTCAAGGAGCTTCGGGTCGTCGGCAGGGTCGTCGGCCTGCTGCGGAAGTACTGAGGGAGGTCCCTCTATGTGCGGCTCTGATTGCAGGAGGACTTTTTGTCATCGCGGATGCAGTACGACAGTATGTCATGGCGAGCATTAGCGAAGCCATCTCAGTTGGAGATTGCTTCGTCACAAGGTTCCTCGCAATGACAACTGGACGGAGAAGGGAAGGGCGGAAGAGCGATTCAAATGAAAACGAGGCCGGGATGAAGCGCCGCTCGATCGTCCACATCGACATCGACGCCTTTTTCGCGGCCGTCGAGGAGCTGCTCGACCCCGCCCTGAAAGGGAAGCCGGTCATCGTCGGCGGTCTGCCCCACGAGCGGGGCGTGGCCTCGACCTGCAACTACGAGGCCCGCCGCTACGGCGTCCACTCCGGCATGCCCCTGCGCAAGGCCTACCAGCTCTGCCCGAACGGCCTCTTCATCCGCGGTAACTACCAGGTTTACCAGGCCTTCTCCGAGAAGTTCTTCCGCATCCTCCATGAGTACACGCCCGACGTCGAGGAGGCCTCGCTCGACGAGGCCTACCTCGATTTCACCCGCTGCCGGCCGCTCTATTCGTCCTTCTCCGCCGTCGCCCGGCAGATGAAGGCGCGCATTGAGAAAGCGACCGGACTCAAGGTCTCGGTTGGTATGGCGCCCAACAAGATCCTGGCCAAACTGGCCACCAAAAAGGCCAAGCCCGCCGGGTTCTTCGAGGTTGAGGAGGGTTGCGAGGAGGAGTTCCTCCGCGGCCTCGGCATCGAGAGCCTGCCCGGGATCGGGCCCAAGGCCCAGGTCGTCCTCCGGATGCTCAACATCCACAAGATCGGCGACCTCTGGGGGATGCCGCGGCCGGCGCTGCGCTCCCTCTTCGGTCTCGAGGGCGAGGAGGTCTATCTTCAGTCGCGCGGGATCGACAGCCGGCCCGTGTTTACGCCCACCGTCCCCAAGTCCGTCTCGCGGGAGACGACCTTCCTCGAGGACCTCTGGGACAGGCGGCTGCTCCTCGCTCATCTCGCCTATCTCTGCGACCGGCTGACCCTCGGCCTGCGGCAGGAGCACCTCTTCGCCCACGTCATCGAGGTCAAGGCCCGCTACTCCGACTTCAAGACCGAGGTGCGGCGCCGCCTCCTGCTGACACCCCTCCAGGAGATGGGCGGGATCTACCGGGTCGCCGAGGACCTTTTCCTGAATCTTTTCGCCTCGTCGCGGCTGGCCTTGAGGCTCGTCGGCGTCAAGGCCTCGGACCTGGTCAGGGCCAGGTCCCTTTCTCTCTTCGAGCCGTACTCGGACCGGGAAGAGCGGCTGGGTGCGGCCGTCGACCGGGTGCGGGAGAAGTACGGGTTCGGCTCGCTCCTGACGGTCCGGGAAAAGATGCTCGACACCGTCTACGAGTTCGAGCAGAGGCGCGGGTTCGTCCTCAAGACCGCGTCGTTGACAAGGTAATCGTCATGATGCGCGTGTCTCTTCTGAATAAAGAAATCCCCCTCCTCCCGACCTCCTCCCACCAGGGGAGGAGGATTGATCGGCGACTCTCGTCTTCCTTCTCTAGTTGGCGGGGGAGGATGAAGGAGAGGGGGAGAGGGAATAGAGCTTGAGCATGTTCGTCCCGCTGCGTCTCCATTCGGTTTACAGCCGGGGGAAGGGGAGCGTCACGCTGGAGGAAGCGGCGGCGTGGGTGGCGCGGAAAAGGATAGGGGCGGCGGCCCTCGCCGACATCGAGAATATCTACGGCTGGGCGAAGTGGAAGAGGGCGGCGGAAGCGCGGGGGGCGCGGCCCCTTTTCGGTTGCGAGCTCGCGGTCGGCGGCCGACAGTTTGTCTTCCTCGTCAAAAGCCGGGAGGGCTACTGGAATTTGATGGAGATATTCAACCAGAAGGGGCGGCGGCCGAAAGAAGAAGGAGAGACGAGAGAAGGAAAAATAGACACAGCGCGTGAGGAAAGTGCAGCCTTGGTAAGGCAAGCAGGAGAGTGGGGAAGAAAGCCAGTTGACGGGAAGAGCGCAACGGCGAAAGCAAAGACTCAGGCTGGGAATGGAGTGGGAGGATCGATGCCAGAAGGGGAGAAAGAAACAGGGGAAAAAGTGGTTCGATTGGCGACCGAGGGCCTCGTCACCGTATATATTCCCAGGGCTGAGGACATCGACCTGCCGGCGGAGTTCAAGATTATCGCGGAAAATCGTCCCGGCAAGAACGCCGCTGGTTTTCAGGTCAATTCAGGCAACGGGACCGGCGTTGTTCTCGATTCATTCAGCGATGGCGATTTCTACCTGGGCTGTGATTTTGCGAATTTCAGTCGGGCGGCGGAATGGTCCCGCACCCATGGCCTTCCCCTCGTCTGGGCCAACCCGCTGAAATTCGTCCAGAGCCCGGAGCGCCTCATCCTTCTCCACGCCATCACCAGGAAGGTCCCTTATCCTCCGGAGAAGGACAGGCTGGCGGAAAGGACGACGCTCTTCGGCCCGGACCAGGAAACAGTCGCCCTCCGCAAGCTCGGTCCCGCCGTCAAGGATGCCTTCCAGAGGACATTTGAGGTCGCCGAAAAATGCCGCTTCGCCTTTGAGGAGATCGTGCCGCCGCTCCCTCCCGACCTCTTTCCCACGCCGCTGCGCGGGCTCGTCATGGAGCGGCTCCGCGGCGCGAAGGATTTGAGCTGGCGGGAGAGGCAGCGGGCCCGCCGGGAGTTGGATGTCATCGAGAAATCCGGGTTTGCGCCTTACTTCCTCATCGTCCACGACGTCATCGAGTTCGCCCGTCGCCACCGCATCCTCCACAACCTCAAGGGTTCGGGTGCCTCCTCCTACTTAGCCTACCTCCTCGGTGTCTCCCACGTCAGTCCGGTCGAGTTCGATCTCTACTTCGAGCGCTTCCTCAACGCCGGCCGGAACGACCCACCGGACATCGACCTCGATTTCGACTCCCGCCGGCGCGACGAGGTCCTCAACTATGTCCTGAAAAAATACGGGCAGGGGAGGACGGGGGCGGCCTTTGTCTGCAGCCTGAAGAACTACCGCGCCCGCTCCGCTCTCTATGAGACGGCCCGGGCCTTCGGCATTCCGCCGGAAGAGGCGCGGTCGCTGACGAAGAGGATCCCGTTCTTCGCCGAGCCCGATTTCCTGCGGCGGGACAAGCCGGCCGCGGGCCATCTCGAGGTCTGGAAGATGGCTTCCCAACTTGGCGGCGTCTACGCCGAGATCTCGCTCCATGTCGGAGGCGTCATCCTCACGCCCGCACCGGCGACCCGCTTCCTCCCGCTCGAGGAGTCGGCCAAGGGGCTCGTCATGAGCCATTTCGACCGGGACGCGGTCGAGGACCTGAAGCTCATCAAGCTCGACCTCCTTTCGGTGCGGGGGCTGGCGGCCATCTCCGAGACCAGGGAGAGGCTTGGCCTCCGGAGCATCCCGCCCGATGACGCCAAGACGTACAAGCTGCTCCAGACAGCCCAGACCATCGGCTGCTTCCAGGTGGAGAGTCCGGCCATGATGAACCTCCTCCGGCGGATGAAGCCGGAGACAATCTACGAACTGACCCAGGCCCTGGCCCTCATCCGGCCCGGCCCGACCGAGAGCGGGATGAAAGAGGCGCTCCTCCGGGCGCGGGAGAAGCGGCAGACGTTCCGGGAGCCTCTCCTCGAGAAAATCCTGCCTGAGACCGGCGGGCTTCTCCTCTACGAGGAGCAGGTGATGCAGGTGGCGGAGCGGGTGGCGGGGATGCCGCCCGAGGAAGGCGACCTGCTGCGGCGGGCGCTCAAGAAAAAGAACGGCACCCGGTCGGCGCTCAAAGAAAAGTTCTTCCGCGAGGCGCGGGAGCGGGGCTACCCGACCGCCGAGATCGAAAAGCTCTGGGCGACCATGGAGAAATTCTCCGGCTACTCCTTCAACAAGGCCCACAGCGCCTCCTACGCGGCCATGTCCTACCAGGCCGTCTACCTCAAGGTCCATCACACCGTGCCCTATCTTGCGGCGGTGCTCAACGCCGGCGGCGGCTACTACCCGCTCAGCGAGTACATCGAAGAGGCCAAACGCCGCGGCATCAAATTCTTGGGCCCGGACATCAACCGGAGCGGCCATCTCTTCGAAGTCGAGGGGTCCAACATCCGCGTCGGCTTGACCTCGATCAAGGGGCTGGCGGTCAAGACGATAGAGAAGATCGTCGCTGAGCGCAAGGATGGCGAGTTCGCTTCGGTCGAGGATTTCCTGGCCCGCGTCCATCTCGGAAGGGCCGAGCTTCTTTCGCTCATCAAGGCCGGGGTGTTCGATTCCCTCGAGCCGCGGCGGACGCGGCAGATATTGCGCTATTTCCAGGGGCTCGAGGACATGGAGGAGGTCGCGGACATGAATTCGCTCGAGAAGGCCAAGATGCTCGTCGACTCCCTCGGCTTCAGCCCGGGGCCCGATTCCCTCGAGCTCTACGAAGGGAAGAGGCCGGAGCTCCGGGTCAAAGATTTGGGCAATTACTTCGGACAGCAAGTAGAGCTCGTGGTGCGGGTGGTCGATGCTCGGCTCAAGGACACGAGCAACGGCAGTAAGTATTTTTATTTATTTGAGGACGAGACCGGGCTTCTCGAGGGGGTGGGGGAGAGGCGTTGTTTGAGCTTCGGACAGCCGCCCGTCTGCTGCCTCCGGGGAGAGGTCCGCCGCGGCGGCGCCGGCCTGGTCAAGATCCATAACTGCTCCTTTTTAAAAACATTTTAGGATTCATGTGGACGATTTTGGCATGAAAATGGCTGCGTAATCAGCGGAGGCAGACGATGGAAGATTATCGATTCTCGGTGGTGATCGGCAAGAACGGCAACGGCTGGCTGGCTGTGTGCTCGGAGTTCGCGGACTGCGAAGCTCACGGTGAAAGCTACGAAGAAGCCCTCGAGAATATCCGCACGGCGATCCAGGTGCGGATCGAGGACAGTCTGGGGGACAATGAAGACATCCCCCAGGTCGAGGCCGTCAATTTCACTATGCTACGGCTGAGCCTGTAAGCGATGGCGCGGGGTCGTTTTGCGAAATTGACATCAGTTCGGCCCCGGTGTTATGTTTTTCTCTCGCTCAACGGGGCGAATATTCATGAATTTAACGAGGGGAAGAGATGGCCGAAAACGTCACTGGATTTGACTTGAAATCGATTCTGAAAAAAAAGAAATCTTTTTGGTTGGCGCTGATTCTGTTTGCCCTCTTGTTCTCATGGCGTTCTGCTTTATGCTAGGCCTCATCTGCCTTCCTTGCGAAGGCCCCATCCGGATGAGTCGGATCGGTTGGTCGGATTCTGGAAGCTTCATTTGACTTGGCTATCCGATTGAGAAAAAATATCATTTTCATGCCGATTGCAATATTTTTCAAAGGAGGTTCCTCATGAAAAAAGCTCTGGTCATGCTATTTGCGTTTGTCCTGATAGCCGGTACGGCGCTGGCCGCAGAGGAGGGACGGTTCTTCCGCTACCCGAGCATCCAGAAAGGCAAGATCGTCTTTACCTATGAAGGCGACCTCTGGATCGTCTCCGCTCAGGGCGGGACGGCCTCGCGGATCACGACCTTCCCCGGCTATGAATCCTCTGCCAAATTCTCGCCGGACGGGAAGTGGATCGCCTTTTCTGCGACCTACGACGGTTCCCCGTCGGTCTATCTCATGCCGGCCGAGGGAGGAGCTCCAACCCGGCTGACTTACCAGCCGGGATCGGCCGATGTCGTGGGCTGGACGCCTGACGGCGCCAAGGTCGTTTTCCGGTCGATGTTCGAGAACGTCATCGGCCGCGATCCCAACCTCTATTATGTATCCGTCAAGGGCGGCGCCCCCGAGCGTTTGCCGCTGGAGCGAGGGGTGCTCATCAGCTTCTCACCCGACGGACAGAATTTTCTTTATTGCCGCCGCGGCACCGAGGAATATTACTGGAAACGGTACAAAGGGGGACGCTACCAGGACATCTGGATGTACGACGGCCGCACCCGGAAGTATACGCCCGTCTCGGACTACGTGGGCAAGAACAGCTATCCGATGTGGATTGGCGAGACAATGTATTTCGTTTCCGACCGGGGGAATGGGATTTCCAACATCTACGCCCAGAAGATCGGCGGCGGTGAGGTCCGTCCCGTCACGAGCTATGCCGATTTCGACGTGATGATGCCCCAGACCGACGGCCAAACGATCGTTTACGTCCAGGACGGCTATCTCCGTGTCCTCGACGTTGCGTCCGGACAATCAAATAAAATTGCAGTGCTCGTCCCCTCCGACCGCTGGGCCCTTCGCGACCGCGTTATCAGCCCGCGCGAATACATCCACCATCTCAAGATCGCCGATGATGGCGAGGCCGTGGTCCTCGAAGCTCGGGGAGACGTCTTCACCGTGCCCACGGCGAAAGAGCCAGCGGTCAACCTCTCCAATACACCCGGCACGCGCGAAATGTACCCGGCTCCCTCTCCCGATGGGAAAAGGATCGCGTTCTTCTCGGACAAGAGCGGCGATTACCAGCTTTATCTCCAAAAAGCAGATGGTGGAGAATGGACGCCGTTGACCAGCGATCTCGATAGAACGGTTTATCACCTCCTCTGGTCGCCGGACGGGAAGAAGATTCTCTTCGGCAACAAGGATTTCTCGATCTTTGTTATCGACGTGGAGTCCAAGAAACTCAAGAAAATCGATTCCTCCAACCAGATGAAGAACGACGAGTTCTACTGGGAGATCAGCGATTATTCCTGGGCGCCCGATTCCCGCTGGATCGCTTACAGCCTCGTCCAATACAATCGTAACAGCCGGATCTTCCTGTACGACACGGAGACGGAGAAACGCCATGCCGTCACCGACGATTTCTACGATAATCTTTACCCGTCCTTCGATGCTGAGGGCCGCTATCTTTATTTTGTGTCCAGCCGGAATTTCGGCGTCCAGATGGATTTCTATGAGGACAACCACGTCATCGCTTCTCCCCAGCAGATCATGGCCGTGCAGCTCAGGGCCGGAGAGAAGCCGCCTTTTGCGGGAGAGACTCCGGAGGAAAAAAGCGATAAAAAAGGAGAAGTCGGGCCTTTTCGCATCGACCTTGAAGGACTGTCCAAGCGGGTTTATCCGCTTCCCGTTCCAGCGGGTAACTATTTCCACCTCAAAGCTGGCAAGGGCAAGGTTCTCTATGCCTCTGTGGACAAATTCACCGACGATGAGTATGAGGAGATCTTCGCGCCCCGCGGCGCCACCAAGTGGGACCTCCACATCTTCGATGTCGCCGCCGGAAAAGAGGTTATCCTTGGCGATAAAATACGCGAGTTCGACCTCTCGACAAACGGCGGGCAGCTGATCATCCGGAAAGAAGACGACATCTATTGGGTATCCGTTGATAAGGCCTATCAGAACAAGGGATTGGGCGAGAAGCTTAACCTTTCGACTCTCCTCTATCGTGTTGATCTGCAGAAGGAATGGAACCAGATCTTCAATGATTGCTGGCGCTGGTACCGGGATTTCTTCTATGACGCCGGTTTCCACGGCCGCGACTGGAAGGCCATGGGCGAAAAGTACCGGGCCTATATTCCCCATCTTTCATCGCGGGAGGAGCTCAACTGGGTCATGTCGCAGATGGTCGGCGAGCTTTGTGTCTCCCATACCTACATCGGTGGGGGGGACTACGGTCCGGCCGAGACGCCGCGATCACCCCTTTACACGGGTCTTCTTGGGGCCGACCTTGTCGCTGATCCGGCGGCAGGCTTTTATAGGCTGGCCCGGATTTACGGCCCGACCGAAGTCAACTTGGACCTATCGGGACCCCTTGTCCGGCCGGACATGGACATCAAGGAGAATGACTACCTCCTGGCCATTAACGGTGTGCCGCTCCGGGCCGGGGATGGTTATTTCAAGCTCCTCCAAGTCACCAGAGGACAGAAGGTCAAAGTGACGGTAAACGCCAGGCCCTCCCTGGAAGGTGCCAAAACATACGAGGTCGAGCCTATCCGCAGCGATCGGGAACTCCGCTACTTCCGCTGGATCCAGGACAACATCCGCACCATCGCGGAGGCGACTAACGGACGGGTTGGGTATATGCATATCAACGCCATGGGCCCGGGCGGAATTGGCGAGTTCGACAAGTACTGGAGAGCCTTCCGCTACAAGGACGGGATCATCCTCGACCTGCGGCGAAACTCCGGCGGCTGGACCGAGTATTTCCTCATCGACAAGCTGGAGAGGCAACTGGACTCCTTCAACGTCCTGCGGGGAATGGTGCCCTTCCGCTATCCGGGATCGACCGGAAACGGCAATTACGTCGTTCTATCCAATGAGAACAACGGGTCCGACGGAGAAGCTTTTGTCGAGCACTTCAAGTCGCGGAAGCTGGGGACCGTGGTCGGCGTGCCTTCCTGGGGTGGCTTGGTCGGTATCCTCAACGGTCAGACGACGATCGACAACGGCCGGGTCGAACAATCGAACAATGCCTTTTACGGCCCGGAAGGGAAGTGGCTGGTCGAGAACCACGGCGCTGATCCGGATATTCTCATCGACAATGACCCCGGTTCCGCCGTGGCTGGGCGTGACCTCCAGCTGGAGAAAGCCATCGAGGTCATCCTGGAGAAGATCAGAGAGAATCCGCTGAATTTCCCGGAACGGCCGGCTTACCCCAAAAAATAGGGGTTAATCGAACCCTTTCTCTAATCAAAATATAGGTTTGGTTATAGAAATTGTCAATTCGGACAAGAAGGGATAGGCAGAGAATGGAGGACGTCCCCGGGCAACCGAGGATGGTAGCGGGGGGAACGGCCCCGGCCTGATTCAGATGATTTCTAGATAATCCTTATCGGGCAGCTTCGGGAACGGTGCGTGGGGTTCCTGCTGGTACCAGAAGGCCACGGACGAGATATCATCTTGGAGCGGCAGATACCGTCCGCCCGAACGCCAGCCCAGGGCCTGGATCGTCACCTTGAGGTCCTTATCGAACCGGATCGGGTCCATAATGTGCCAGCGGTAGAGCCCGAACCGCTGCTGGACGTCATAATGCCCATCACCCCGGATGACCTGGGCAAGGCCGCTGTAGGGGGTCGTGTGCTCGGTGTATTGGACCGTGCCGTCCGGCCTCTTGGTGTCGAAGTCATAGGAGCCGCAGAAGTAGTCCTCAGTGCCCGTGCCGCAGATCGTCGGGAAATCCTTGTCGCCGTCAAGGTAGAACTTGATCTCGCCCTCGCCCCACCAGCCGTTGTTGTTCACACCCCAGGCCATATAAGTGCCGACGTAGTGGCCCCATCCCTTGATCCCATCGACGATCGTGTAGACGCTCTTATAAGGCAGGGGGTTCGTCCGCCGGAACTGGGCGTGGAAATAGGCGGCGTCGTCGGGCACCTCGGTCAGCGTGTAGTTGATCTGGTAATAAAGGGTGAAGTTGTCGTCGGCAATGTTCTCGAGCGTAACCTTGAACCCCTTCCGGAACGGCATCTGCCAGTAGCAATTGAAGGCGCTCCCCGGATTGACGCAGACGGCCAGCGACGATATCTGGGCGTACCGTCCCCAGCCGCAGGCGAAGAAATCGCCGACCGGACATTCGACGGAGGGCTCGGTTTCGTCGTCCCAGTAGAAGCGGATGATGGCGAACCTCCAGGCCCCGGCCGGGGTCAGCCAGATCTGTTGGAGGGCGCCCGCGCCCCTGACGTCAGCCATGACGAACGTTTCCTTGGGCTGGATCCTCACGTAGGGGGAGACTTTCCAGCCCTGGCCGAGGTCGCGGGCCGCCTTCATGGCCGGGCCGTCGACCGACATGCCGGCCTTGCCTTTCTCGCCGCTGAAGTTTTCCGGGCTGATGGAGCGCGTCTGGGCCTTGGACAGGCGGCTCAGGTTCCCTTGGCTGAGGTTGAGCCCGTTGAACGGCTTGTCTTCATCCCCATAAGCAAGGAACGCGACCAAGAGCAAAACAAAGCCGACTCTTAAGACGTTGTTTTTCAAGGAGCCTCCTTTCTTGAGATTTGAGAATGGTTTTGATAGGCCACCCAGGGGAGTTATATTTTTTTGTTTGCGGAGTGTCAAGGCCGATAAAGGCTTGCTTTTCTCCCCGGGATAAGACGGCCTCCATGGTCCCAACGAAAACCTGGAGCCCTATATCTTTTACCTGCTTCGTCTCCTCTTCAGTGCGATGGCCGAAGAGACTCTTCTCGCCGGGCAAAGGATCCTGCCGCGGGCCCTGCTCGGGGCCGGGTTTGAGTTTCTTTAAGCTGACCTTGAAAGCGTGCTGCGGGAGATCCTCAGATAACGATCTCCCGGGGAATATCCCTCAGGTTGAAATGGGAGGCCATGCTCCGGCCGTAGGCTCCCGCGCACAGAACCGCCAGGACGTCACCCCTCTGCGGCAGAGGCATCGGAATTTCCTTGGCGAAGACATCTCCGGTTTCACAGAGGTTGCCGGCCACGGTGAGTGGCTTCATCCGGCCGTTATAGACACGTCCGCAATGGACGATATGGTGTTTGGCCTGGGGATAGATGGCCGGGCGGGGGAGGCTGTTGAATGTGCCGGCGTTGACACAGGCGAAAAGCTGGCCGTAGCTCTCCTTGAGGTATTCGACCCGGAGCAACAGGACGCCGGCGTCCGCGACCAGGTATTTTCCGGGTTCGATGACCACGGCCTCGACCCGGAGCCCGGAGCCGGTGATGCGCCGGGCGATATGAGAAGCGTACCTGGCGAGCGGGAAGGTTCTCTGACTCCTTTCATATTGGGGCCCGAACCCGCCTCCGAAATCCAGGAACTCCAGCCGGAAGCCTTCTCTCTCCACCCGACGGGCCATGGCCACTATCTTGTCGACGGCCGCGCTGACCACCTCATAGTCCTCATTCACCCAGCCGGAGCCGAGATGCTGGTGCAGACCGACGGGAAGAAATCCATAGGACGAAGCCCTCTCCAGCGCCGTTATGACTTTGCTCTCTTCGATGCCGAACTTGACCGGCGTCCCGTCGGGCGACCTGATCCCGGCCGTGACCACTTTCGGGTTGAAACCCCGTCCGATCCCCGGGTTCCAGCGGATCGAGACCCTGATTCTTTTCTCCCGGAACCCCTTGTTCTTCAGATCCCGCATCAACTCCAGTTGCTCCAGGGCGTCGATATTCACGGTCAGCCCGTCGATCCGGAAGACGCGGCCGAGGTCTTCGCCGCTGAGGGAAGTCCCCGTGAAGAGGATCTTGCCGCCGGGGTAGCCGGCGCGGCGGGCTTCTTCGACTTCTTGAGGAGAAACGGCATCGATCCAGGCTCCCTGGCGCCGCAGCAGCCTCAGGATCCCACGGTGCGAATTGGCCTTCATGGCGTAGCAGATCCGCAGCGGCTGTCGCAAATGCCTCGAGAACGTCCGACGCAGGGTCTGGTAGTTCGACAAGATCTGAGCCCGACTGTAAACAAAAAGGGGAGTGCCGTTCTGCTCAACGATATGTTCGGCCGAGGCCCGGCCGAGATAAAGCCGCCGTCTCCGCACCCGCAGGAATTCATTCTCCCACCACACGCCGGTCTCCTTCCCTAGTCTTTTTCCTCGAATAGGTCGAGCTGGCCTTTGGCCAGCTTCCTGGCGATCTCCATGAGGACGGGATATTTCTGAATCATCGTCCTGGGGATGTTCAACAGCTGTCCGGTGATCTTGTTCTTGATCTGGAGGGCGTTGGCCAGAGCCTGGCCGCGGTAATGGTTGTTGGTGATGACGAAGACCTTGTCGGTGTTTCGGCCGAGGTCCTTGATTCTTTCCACCCATTCCCCGAGCTCTTCGCTGCTGTAAAGATAGTTGTAGCGGTCGTCGCGGCCGGCTTCTTCCCGGAACCAGTCTTTATAGTTCCTGCCGTGGAGCCTGACGTAGGAGAAGTTCCGGATCGTCGCCCGGGCGCCGGGGGCGATGGATTGGCCGATCACCGGCTGGTCGATGTTGCAGAAACAGACCCGATGATGAGAGAGCATCTCGTAGAAATCCGGATGGTCCCAGGAAGAATGCCGCACCTCGACCGTCATCGGGTCTCCGGAGAAGGCCCGAAAAAGCCGGGCCAGATAATCCGCGTGGCCGTCGGAGTGATGAAAAGACCAGGGAAACTGGAAAAGGAGTGTCGCCAAGCGCTCCCGAGCCCGCAGGGGTTCAAGCCCAAGCCGGAACTCGTCGACATCCTTTTGCGACCAGTTGACGCGGTCATGGGTGAAGACTTGGTGGGCCTTGACGGCCAGGAGAAAATCCGGGAAGCCGGCCAGCCTCTTCACCCATAAGAGCGACATGGAGGCGGCCGGAGGGCGGTAGAAGGTACTGTTGACCTCGACCATGTTGATGAAGGCGGCCAGGAAGGTGAGGGGATGGAAGGCGCGCTCTTTATGCGGCGGGTAGACGACCCCCTCCCAGTCCGCATAACTCCAGCCTGCGGTCCCGATGTAGTAGCGGCTCATGGAACCTCTATTATAATCGTTTGTCGGCGCCGGTGGAAGCGCCTCCAGGTTCGATCCATGGCCGGCCGTGCAAATGATCTCCAAAAGGATTAGACTAGAATCTGGAACTTTTCGAGGGAAAGGATTCCGGAATGTCTCTGGATTGGCAGGAAAAAATCATTGCCGCCTACGGAAGGATCGGCCCGGACATCCGCCGCACCCCTCTTGAATTTTCCCCCGCCTTGAGCGCCTTGACGGGAGCAGAGGTCTTCCTGAAATGGGAAAGCGAGCAGCGGACCGGGTCGTTCAAGTTCCGCGGAGCGTTGAACAAGATCCGGTCTCTTTCGCCGGAGGAAAGGAACCGGGGGGTCGTCTCGGCGTCGACCGGGAACCACGGGCTGGGGATCAGCTTGGCCGCGGAGATGGAAAGCCTTCCGCTGGCGCTCGTCCTGCCGCAAAACGTATCGGCAGAGAAAAAAAGGCGCCTGGAAGAAGGACCGGCCGAGATCATTGTCCACGGGGAAAGTTGCGATAAGGCGGAGATCTGGGCGCGGTGCCTGGCCGAAGAGACCGGGAAAACCTTTATCTCTCCCTACAACGACGAGGATATTATCGCCGGGCAGGGGACGATCGGCCTGGAAATCTACGAAGACCTCCCCGACGTTGAGGCTGCGCTCGTGCCGGTCGGAGGGGGGGGGCTCATCGCCGGGATCGCCGGCTATCTCAAGGCCTCCGGCAGGACCGTCGAGGTCTCCGGCGTCGAACCGTCCTGCTCGGGCTTCATGGCGGCTTCACTGGCCGCCGGACACATCGTCGAGATCGAAGAAGGAGAGACGATCGCCGAGGCCGTCGCCGGCGGGATCGAGCCCGGCTCGATCACATTCCCGCTGTGCCGAGAGCTTCTAGACCGAATAATCCTCGTCGAAGAACCTCTTCTCAAGAGGGCGATGTCTTTGATCCTGGAGCTCCATCAGAGGATGGTGGAAGGGGCGGGAGCGCTCTCTCTCGCCGGCCTTCTGGAAGACCGGTCGCGTTTTCAAGCGAAGAAGACGGTCCTGGTGGTCAGCGGCGGGAACATCGCTGCCCGGGATTTCCGGGATGCCATGCGCTCTCCCTGAGCGGGTTTGCCCTTGCTCTTTGCGGCCTTTTTGCCTATGATTTCATCGCAGAACCGGATGAGAAGACGCGCCCTTGTCGGCTTGGCCTTTTTTTTCCTGATGGGCGGCTTGTTCCCGGGCTGCCGGAAATCGGAGCAAAAACTCTACACCTTCGGCATCTTTCAGGTGACCGACGCCCCAACGCTGAACGAGGCCCGGAAGGGCTTCGTCCAGGCTTTGACGGACGGCGGCCTGAGGGACGGGGTCGATATCCGATTGATCCAGCGGAATGCCAGGGGCGACATCACCGAAGCCCAGCGGATCGCCCAGCAGTTCGTTGAGGAGAAAACGGACATGATCGTGGCGATGTCCACGCAGTGCCTGCAGGCGGCCATCATGGCCGCTCCGAAGGTCCCTGTCGTCTTCACCTCGGTGGCCAACCCGTATCTTCTCGGTGTGGGCAGGTCTGCCGAGAACCATGTCCGCAATGTCACCGGGGTCGCTTCCACCGGGCCGATCAAGCAGACCCTCGCCTTTATCCAGGAGGTTTTGCCGGAGGCGAGGCGGATCGGAACGCTGTGGACGCCGGCCGAAATCAACTCCGAGTACTATCTTCGTTTGTTGCGGGAAGGGGCCGCGGAGTTGGGGCTCGAAGTGATCGCTCTGCCCGTGGCCAACTCCAATGAAGTCCTGCTCTCCGGACAGATGCTGCTCAACAAGAAGGTCGATGCCATATTTCCGATTTCCGACAACACGATCAACGCCGCCTTCGAATCCCTGGGACGACTGGCGATAGAAAACGCGGTCCCGCTGTTCGGCGGATTCCCCCTCTTCACCCGGCTGGGTGCCTGCGCGGCCATGGGCTGGGACTTTTTCGAGATGGGCTATAAGACCGGTGAGATCGCCCTACGGATCAAGAACGGCGAAGACCCCGGCCGCATCCCCATTCAATCCATGAGCCGGGTGCGGCTTTCCCTCAATCTTCCGGCCGCCGGCATGCAGGGCGTCCGGTTCTCGCCTCAGATACTGGAGCGGGCGGATGACATTATAAAGTCGGAAGGCTCTTTAGAGCAGTCAGAAATCGAGCGGTGAAGGATTCGGGTTCCCTAGAACTCGAGGAATATCGCCCGGCCCTTTCCCAGATGGACGGCTTTTTTCATAGCCGCTTGGGTGAACTCAGAGGCGAGGGAACAGGCTTCGACCAATGATTTTTTCATGACAAGATAGCAGAGCAGGCTCGAAGAGAGGAAGCAGCCTGTGCCGTGGACGTCCTTGGCAATTCTCTTGTGAGGGAAGAGGAAGAACCGACGGCCGTCGTAGAGCACGTCCTCCGCTTTCCCGGCCAGGTGTCCGCCCTTGATCAAACAGGGTGCGGCGACGAGGTCGACGATCTTGCGGGCAGCCTCTTTCATGTCCACGGGTTTTCTCAGCCTGCGCCCAAAGATTAGAGAGGCCTCATCCAGATTCGGCGTCAAGAGCGTGATCCGGCCTTTGATCTTATCGAGGTAGGAGGGAACGGCTTTTTTATCCAGAAGCCAGCGGCCCGAGCTTGACCGGAACACAGGGTCGACGACGACGGGTAGGCCTTCGTGATTGGCCAGGATGCGCCCCAGCGCAGCGATATTCCCCGGGCCGCCGAGCATGCCGACCTTGATCCCGGCCAAACCCACATCCTGGACGAGCGTTTCATACTGGCGATAAAGAAAGGAACCGCCCAGGCAGCGGACTGCGGCCACCGTTCGGCTGTTCTGGGCGGTTACGGCGGTCAGGAGGCCCCCGCCGGGGAAACCTAAGCGCCGGAAAACAGCGATGTCCAGAAGAACGCCGGCCCCGCCGGAAGGGTCGTATCCGGCGATCGAGACGAGGACTTTATCCAAGACAGAACCTATTGAGAATAGAGATGCATTCAGAATATCGCCTCAAGGCTTTACGACCCGGCGGGCCTATGTTAGCATATTGACAAAAGCGATGAAAGCAAGAGCCCGTATCCTTGTTTCCGGACGGGTTCAAGGCGTATTTTTCCGTGACCACACTCGGCGCTGGGCGGTCTCCCTGGGACTTTCGGGCTGGGTCAAGAACTTGCCGGACGGCCGGGTGGAGGCCCTGGCGGAGGGCGAGAAGGAGAGCCTGGCGGCCCTCATCGCTAAACTGAAACAGGGGCCACCCTCGGCCTTTGTCGAGAATGTCGCGGTGACCTGGGAAGATTGCCGGGACGCGTTCAGCGATTTCCGAGTTGTTTGGGGCTGACCAAGAGACTCAGCTCCGCTTTTTTCGCTGCTCCAAGAATTTCCGCCGGCATTCCTGGGAGCAGAAATAATGGTCCTCTCCGTCCGTCGTTTCCAGGATGGCCTCGTCTCGGGGAAGGTAGGTATTGCAAACCTCATCCTTGACCATGATTCCGGAAAGCTGCGGGCGCGACCGGCCTGGACGAGAAGGACGCCGCGGGAACAACAAAAAGCGGAGAAAGACATAAATGACGTAGGCAACGATGAAGTAAAAGAGGAACCGGAAGAGACCGCCTATCATCATTCGAATGTAGCTGAAAGAAAGACCGGTGTCAATGCGGCGAGACGCCTTCTTGTCTTTCTCGAAGAACGGCGCTAAAATGAGAAAGAAAGCAGGGGAAATGAAATCCATTCTCCTTTCGACCGCAGCTTCCATCCTGATATCAGGGGCACTTTCTGTTTCCGGGCGGCCCGTCTATCCTCAGCAAAACCCGCAGGAGAAAACCGAGATCCGTCATGAAGTCACCGTAACCCTGAAGCTGGTCCAGGTTTTCGTTGTGGATAAAAAGGGCAATCCTGTCCTGGACCTAGGGAAGGACGATTTCCACATATTCGATAACGGGAAGGAACAGGTCATCACCGAATTCGAGAAGCATACCTTGAAATTCCCTTCCCCGGGTGCAGTAGAACTTCCGGTGAGCTTGGAGGAGACGCCCCTCCTGCCGCCGCGCCACCTGATGCCGCGCAAATTCTTCCTGTTCTTCGATTTTGCCCATAATAGCCCCAAAGGGCTCATCAAGGCCAAGGAAGCGGCCCTTCATTTCATCGACTCCCACCTCCTGCCGACGGATGAGGTCGGTATCCTCTCCTATTCCGGCTTGGAGAACCTGGAGCTCTGGGAATATCTGACGGCCGACCATAAAAAAGTGCGGGAGGTCGTCGAGTCCTTTGGCCTGAAGAAACTCTCCGGCCGGGTGGACAATCTCCAGGAAAAATATTACGAAGCCGTGACGGGGCAGAATCCCGTCGATATCGAGGCATGGGGCCGGGCGACCCTCCGGGGTCCGGAGAAACGGCTGCCCGATATGGGCGCCAAGCCTGATCTCGACAGATCGTTGGAACTCAAGTCCCTGAAATTCGCAGAGAGAGGGGAGCTCCACGCCGTGATGTTCGCCGACCGCATCAAAGAACTGGCCATGGCTCTGCGCTATATATCGGGTCAGAAGAATATCGTCCTTTTCTCTTCCGGAGTTCCCTATTCCCTCATCTATGGAATCCAGGCCCCCTATGGAGACGTGCGTTTTGGAGACTTCGGGAATTCTCTCCTCAAACAGCGGTACGAAGACATGCTCCACGAATTGACTGCTTCGAATTGCCTCATTTATGCGTTGGATACCGAAGACGCTGGAGCGAGTCTCAAGAAAGAAATCCGGACGATGGGCGTATTCACCCTCCAAAAGATGACCAGCGCCACGGGAGGCAAGTATTTCGGCAACATCAACCGCTATGAGGAACACATCGAGAAGATCCAGAACTTGACCGGCTGTTATTACGTCCTGGGCTACGCCATTGACGAGAAGTGGGACGGCGCCTTCCACACGATCAAGGTCGAAATCGCCCGGCCGGAATGTGAGGTCCACGCCCAGAAGGGATACTATAATCCCAAGCTGTTCAAAGAGTATAACGAGCTTGAAAAAATGCTTCATCTCGTCGACCTGGCCCTCAACGAGGAGCCGGTCTTCCAGACGCCAGTCAGCTTAGCAGTTGTGCGAAGGCCGTGTCCGCCGGACAAGACCTCCAATCTTTGCCTCTCCGCCGAACTGCCTCTGGATAAAATCCGGGAAGTCCTGCAGGGCAAATACGAGATCGTCAGCATCGTTTTCGACGAAAACGGGAACACGGTCGAGCTGAAGCGGGAAGAAGAATCATCCGCCGAGTTCTTGAAAAACCGAGACACCTATGAAGCCGATTTCAAGCTGGCCCCGGGAATTTATGAATGCCGGGTGATCATCCGGAATCTGGAGACGGGGAGCGGAGCCGTGGGGGGCGTTTCGGTCGCCGTCGAGAACGGACAAAAGCCTCATTGAACTGACTCAACAATCTGCTTGATTATCAATCCCTCAAAAAGTAAGATAAACAAGCTATAAACAGGGAAGGAGTGACCCATGGATTTCTTGTTGTCCGAAGAACAGAAGAGCCTCCGGGAGACGATCCGCAATTTCGCTCAGAAAGAGGTCCAGCCGCTCATCAAGGAGTTCGATGAGAAAGGAGAATGGCCGCAGGTCTTGACCAAAAAACTGGCCGATCTGGGCCTTCTGGGGATCGTCATTCCTCAAGAATATTCAGGCTGCGGCTATTCGAACATCGATTATGTCATCATATTGGAGGAGCTCTCCAAGGTCGATCCTTCGGTGGGGCTGGTCGTCGCCGCCCATAATTCTCTCTGCTCCAACCATATCAGCCTCTTCGGCACGCCGGAGCAGAAGAAGAAATACCTGACCCGGCTGGCCGAAGGCCAAACGCTGGGCGCCTGGGGGTTGACGGAGGCCGCCGCGGGCTCCGATGCCGCCGCTATGAAGACGCGGGCCGAGAAGAAGGGAGACCACTGGATCCTGAACGGGACCAAGCTGTTCATCACCAATGGATCTCTCGCCGAGATCTGTGTCGTCATGGCGCTCACCGACCCGGCCAAGGGGAGGAAGGGCATTTCGGCGTTCATCCTGGAAAAAGGGATGCCGGGATTCCTTCCGGGCAAGAAGGAGGACAAGCTGGGTATCCGGGCGGCCGACACCTCCGAGCTCGTTTTTGAGGACGTCAAGGTTCCCGCCGAGAACCTGCTCGGCAAGGAGAACGAGGGCTACCGGGCGGCCATGGCCATCCTGGACGGCGGCCGAGTGAGCATCGCCGGTTTTTCACTGGGAGTGGCGGCGGGCGCGCTGGAAGCGGCCCTGAAATACGCCAAGGAGCGGGTCCAGTTCGACCAGCCCATAGCCAATTTCCAGGCTATTCAGTGGATGCTGGCCGACGGGTTCACCGAGCTCGAAGCGGCCCGCCTGCTGACCTTCCGCGCCGCCTTTTTAGAGGACCAGGGGAAGAAGATCCCTAAAGAATCGGCCATGGCAAAGCTTTATGCCTCGGAGCTCGCCGTCCGGGCCTCCTCGAACGCGGTCCAGATCCTCGGTGGCTACGGTTTTATCAAGGATTATCCCGTGGAGAAGTTCTACCGGGATTCCAAGCTGGCAACCATCGGGGAGGGGACATCCGAGATCCAGCGCTGGATCATCGCCCAGAAGGTCTTATCGGAGTACTAAGAGATTTGATCAGAGAGATCCGGAGAGGGAACCCTCGGGCCATTGCCAAGGCTATCTCTCTCGTGGAAAACAACGCGGACACCGCCCAGCGCTTGATGAAGCAGGTATTTGCCTGGCGGAAAGACGCCGTTGTGCTGGGGATAACAGGAGCGCCGGGAACCGGGAAGAGTACTCTGGTCGACCAGCTCATCGGACGGCTCCGGGCGGCCCGCCGCAAGATCGGGATCGTGGCCGTCGACCCTTCGTCTCCCTTCAGCGGGGGGGCCATCTTGGGCGACCGGATCAGGATGATGCGGCACAGCGTCGACGCCGAAGTCTTCATCCGCAGCATGGCCACCCGCGGCCATCTCGGCGGCCTGGCCAAGGCCACGGGAGAAGCCATCACCATTTTCGAAGCGGCCGGCAAGGACTACGTCCTGGTCGAAACGGTCGGCGTCGGTCAAGACGAGGTCGAGGTCGTCAAACTGGCCGACCTCATCCTTGTCGTCCTCACTCCGGGAGCCGGCGATGAGATCCAGACTTTCAAAGCCGGGATCATGGAGATCGCCGACGTCTTCGTCATCAACAAGGCCGACCATCCGGGCGCAGAGAAAATGGAACGGCAAATCCGGGCGATGCTCGAGCTGGGTCTTCCCACCCAGGAGCAGCCGGCGGTGGTCAAGACCGTGGCTACCAAGGGGAAAGGGATGAATGGGCTGATGGCCGAGATCGAGAGGCGCATCGTCACCAGGGACCGTCTCTTCCAAGAGGCCCGCCGGAAAAAGCTCCTCGCCTGGATGCTGAGGGATGTGATGCGGGAGAAGATCGATCGGCTCATCAGCCGGGACATTCCGGAGTCGGTCTTCGAGGGGTTTATCGACAGGATCTATCGTCGCCAGACCGATCCCTACACCGTTGCTGATGAGTTGATCTCCCGGTTGAAGGAGAAATGATGAAGTTCAAAGGCATCCACCACATCGGGATCGCAGTCTCCAACCTGGAAGAGAGCCTGGCCAAATGGGCGGCCCTGTTCGGAGCCGTGCCGGGTCCGATCGAAGAGATCCCGGAAAAGGGGGTGCGTCTCGTCCATCTCCGTTTTGCCGAGGGCTCCCAGATCGAGCTTCTCGCGCCGCTCGGCGAGGCTTCCCCGGTCGCCAAGTTCCTGGAGTCGCGGGGAGAGGGCGTTCAACACTTCACTCTCGAGGTGGATGATATCGAAGCGGCCCTGAGCGAACTCACCCGGGCCGGCCTTCAGTTCGTCCCCGAAAAACCTCAAACCGGGGCCGGGGGAGCTCAGGTCGTCTTCATTCACCCGCGAAGCCTGAATGGGGTGTTGGTGGAGATCAGGCAGGGCCGAAAACCGGATCCTCCGGCCGCTCAGGCCCCTTGATGGCGGCTGAGGGTCAGCACCCAGCGCCCGAAATTCCCGGCGTCCTCAAGGTCATGCTCATTGGGATGAGTGCGGGCTGACACCGCCATCTCCGTCCAGGCCTCATGCTCCGGCGAGCGGCTGAGGACTTCGAGAGCTTGCGGCGAGACCTTGCCCCGGCAGGAGAAGGTGGAGATCAGCTTGGCCTGCGAAGAAACGACGACGGCATGCTCGATCGCCTCTCGGGAAAGGCGGCTTCCGGCGTGGGACCCGTGGGTGGAGAAGAGGGCGATCTTCTTGCCCCTCGGGATGCTCCGGAGGAACTTCTCGACCTGGATAGGAACGCTATGCGAATGGACGGGAAAGCCGATGAAGATCAGGTCATGTTCAGCCAGGCTCTGGACCTCGGCGATAGACTTCATGGTCTTGGGTTCCGGGAGGCTCGCGAAGATGGCGGCGGCGACCTTTTGAGTGTTCCCGGTAAGACTGAAGCAGGCGACCAAGATATTGGACATGGCGCCATTTTTTCATATTTCCGGAGAAAATTCCAGCGCTACGTTTTTCTTGGCAACACGACGGTGATAACCGTGCCCTTCTGGACCTCGCTCTCGACCCGGATCGTGCCGCCGTGGTCCTCGATGATTTTCTTGGCGATGGGGAGGCCGAGACCGGTCCCGACATCTTTGGTCGAGAAGTAGGATTCAAAGATCTTCTCAACGACGTCTTTGGCCATCCCTATCCCGGAATCCCTGATGGCCAGGCTGAGGCGGTCCGTTTCCGCCTTGATCCTGATCTCGATCTCCCCCCTGCCGCGGATGGCTTCGACGGCGTTGATGAAGATGTTCCGGATGGCGATCTTGATCTTGGCCTTGTCCGCTTCGACCAGGAAGTCCTTCCCCTCAAGCATCTCGCGGAACCTAAGCCGGTCGGAAATGACCCTCTTGTAGGGGGAGACGACTTCGCCGACGGCCTCTCTCAAATCGAAGGTCTCTTTTTTGAGGCTGGCGACTCGGCTGAGTTCCAGGAACTCCTGGGCGATGCGCCGCAGGTTCTCAACCTCGCTGATGATGTAGGACGTTGACTCGCGGAGGGCCTTCTCGAAGTCGCCGCTCTTGTCTTCGTAGACGCGGAGAATGTGTTCCGCCGAGAGTTGTATCGGAGTCAAGGGATTCTTGATCTCGTGGGCCACTTTGTGGGCCATCTCCGCCCAGGCCACTTTCTTGCCCAGGTCGGCGATCTCCTGCTGGTGTCTTTTGAGGTCCTTGATCATAGTGTTAAAACCGTCGACCAGGGTTTTCATCTCGTCATGAGAACGGTGTTCGATGGCGATCTCCAGGTTGCCCAGGCCGACCTCCCGGGTTCCCGTCAAGAGCTTCTTCACGGGCGAGATGATCATCCGTCCGATCCCCCGGGCGAAGATCAGGACCACGAGTATGAGGAAAGCCGAAACGAAAACAAAGAATTCAACCAGCTCTTCCGTAGCTCCGGCGATCTCCTGCGCTTCAAAGGGGAAGGGAAGGGAGATAAGGAACTGGGAGCGCCGGATGGTGTAGGGGATGGTCAGGCTCTGGAAGGAATACCCGCCCATTTTTTGTCTTTGGATCGAGAACGGTTTGTTCTCGTTGCGAATCCTGTAGTATGTTTCTCCGTCGATGAGTTCGGGGAGCAATCCCCAATCGAAGAATTCGCGCCGGCTGGAGGAGATCAGCCGGCCCTCCCCGTAAAGGTTGACGTCGGTGGCGATAGCCGAACTGATCCAGAGGACGAGGTCATCGGTCGGGGCGATGAGCGTGGCTTTTTCTTCCTGCTGCAAGCTGATGAAGTCCTGCATGATGTTCCGGGCCAGGTTGGCGTGGATCTCGGCTTTCTCCAGGAACTGCTGGCTGAACGTCCGGGTGAAGAAGCGATGGGAGAAAAGGGTAAAAAGGAAGAGGGAGATCACCGTAATGGTGATGAAAGCGGCGTAGACACGGCTGGAGAATGACCAGAGGAGTCCGGTGCGCCGGCGTTTTCTTAGGACGGCGGGAAGGAGGAGCAGGGAAAGAAAGGCCAGGCCAAGATAGAAGATTCCGAGTTTCAAGAACTCGACCGTCAGGCCCAGGACGTTTTCACGGGGAATGAAGAACGAGTAGATCTTGTTTTGGAAAGGGAAATAAAAACTGTGGAAGGCCCGGCCCTTGTCTCGGAAAGCCGACCACATCCCCTGGGGTGACCGCTCCGCTCGGTCCACCACCGCGGGCGTGATCCCGGACGAGATCCGCTGGGGGTTGAACAGGAGTTTTCCCCGATCATCGAAGATGGCGAAGCCGAATTCCTGCTGATAAAGGGAGGGGAGCCGGCTGACCTTGAGGAGCTCGAAATAGGGATTGGCGGAATAGAGGAAGGGAAGCATTTCCGGGTCGACGGCCAGGGAGACGACTGTCCGGCCGCGGTATTTGTCCTGATCGAACCAATCTTTATACGCCAGGACGAATTCCCTTTCCTTGCCGAGCGAGGGCACGTTCAGCCGGGAAACCGTCCAGACGGGATTCACAGGCAGCTCGACCGCCGGCTGATAAAGCTGAGGGATGTTGAGCGAAAAGCGGGAGAGGATTTCGCCTTCGGGGTCGCTGACCTCGAGGATCGAGTACCAGTTGAATTTGGCCGCGAGCGTGCTCTCCCAGAGGGACCGGGCCAACGGGGATGGATCAGGGTTCCGCAGGAAGGACATAATGACCGGTTGCCTTTTATCGATCTCTGGCAGGGACTGCTGGATGATAAAATCGGCCCAGTCCTCCTGTGCCAGGATGGTGTTGCGCAGGAAGTTCTGGACGAGGGACCGGAGGCGGGCGGAGGACCGGAGATGGATCTCGGCCGAATTGAAAAGCGCCGCCAGGGCGATCAAAGCGAAAACGATCCCCTGTTTTTTCATGGCCGGGAGAAGGGAGAAGAGAAGAAATCCGATAACCAGGACGGCGACCGAGACGAGCACGGTTATGAGATCCGGGCGGCGGCCGGAGAAGAAGAGATAAATCCCGGATGACCAGACGAGAGGAGGGAGAGCCTTCCGCCAACTTGGCGAAAGACGATGGATGAGGTCAAGGGCAAGGAAGAGGAGTCCGCCGCAGCTGAGGGTCATAAAGACTATTCCGAAATGGAGGAGCAGGAAAGACAAATCGCCGGAAAAACGCAGAAGATTGAGGTTGGAATGAGCAACGAGGCGGGCGATGAAGTCATGATAGACCGTCAGCACCCCGAACGATGCGCCCACGACCAGGGTCGAGAGGAGCCAGGTGAGGCCCAGGGGAGGATGCCACCTTCTGTTTCCGACGAACCCCCGGGCGAAAAGGGCGAGGGCAGCGACGATCAGGCCCAGGAAGAGGGTGGTCAAGAAGATATCGGCCGGGGATTGGGTCAGCCCGTGGAAAGAGATGAAGCCGGCCTTAGAGGGAGAAAAAAAAGGCTGCGATTGGATTCTTTCCAGCCGGCTCAGAGGGATAAAGACGGCGCGCAGTCCCGCCAGGGTAAGAACGAGGAGCAGAACGGACCCGGGTCGGCGGCGGGAAGCGGACAAATAAGGCTTGCCCAGATCAATAACGAGAAGGCTGAGGGCGAGAGCCAAAGCGATGGTGAAGAGGAGGATCATCGTCTCCCGGAGTCGGGAGTGGAGGGAGCGCAGGGAGGGAGAGGTCAGGTTGACGGTGGCGACAATCTCCCGCCGCTCGTTCCGGAGAGGGAAGAAGATCTGCTGGACTTCGCTGTCCAACCGGGGTTCACCGAGGTATTCGTCCTTGTGGCGGGCGAAGATCTTCTCGAACCCGGAAACGTCATCCCGAAAATCCCAGTAGTCGATATGACCGCTTTTCCCCAAAGCCCGCTTGAGGAAATGATACTCCGAAATGAAGGGCGCCCTGAGCTGCGGCCGGAAGGCCAACAGACGGAAAAGGACGACCTGTTCGGATTGTCGGATTCGGGCAGAGAAGACGAGATAGACGGAGGCTTTGCTGCGGACGAGTAGAGAGACCTCCGCTGCGGAAGGACGGAAATCGATCGCGTTGCCCAACCAGACCTCCAGGGTGCCGTCTTCATCGTAATAGGCGATACCCTCCAGGTCCGGGTCGATCGGCAGGCCCTTGAAAAGCGAGAAGATTTTGTTTTCCTCGTTGGGAAAAGACGGTCCGGCCAGGGCCCTGAGCCGGTCCCTCATCGATACCTCGAGGAGGGAGAATTCACGTTTTACGGATTCGGCCTGTCGACGCAGGATGCCCAGGCTTTCTTGGAGGTCGTGCGCCGTGAAAAAGCGGGGCAGCAGGAAAGAGAGCCCGAGAAAGATGAGGGCCAAGACAAGCCCCATGAGCATCCCCAGACGCAGGCCGCTCAGCCGAAAGGGAAAAACTTCCGTCCTCATAGTGTCTCGGCTTTGATCTCCGTGATTCTCCAGGGAATCAGGGGACTGCCGCGCCGCGGCGGCTCCTCCCTGATCAAGCGAAAGAACGCTTGGAGGACGTATTGATTATTGTTTCTCTTGTTCTTGAAGGACCAGCGGGCCTTGAAGATAAAGCTCCCTCCCTTGGCCAGAACGGGAAGGTCGCTGTCGCCATAGAATTCAAATGTGGAATAGGTCGTATAGATCTGGCGGAAGAAAAAATAGGCCTGCTCCGGGGACATCTGGTCGGAAAAAGAGATGGGCTCGGGGAGTGAGATGTTGATGTGGCCCTGGACCGAGAGCAGGGAGAAAAGGAGCTGAGGGTCGTCCTGGAAAAAGGCCTTTTCGATCGTCCGTGTGCTCTGCGAGATTAGAGACAGGGTCAGCAGAAACGGAAGGATACCGATGGGCGCCACTTCCCGAATGGTAGCATAGAGATTTCGCCTTGCGCAAGAGCGCGCTCAGCCCTGACTGCCTTCCTTGCCGCCGACGATGCTTCTCAGCTCTTCCCTGATCTTGTCTATGGTCTCCAGCTTGTCTTTGATCCGGACGAAAAGCGTTTCTTGGCTTCGGATCCCCTCCTGGATCAAGAAGGCGGCGCTCTCCGAGCGGCTCCGGAAGAGACCGGTCTCGACCAGCATGTTGAGCTTCTTGTTGCTTTCCTCATTGACCCGGATGGTCAGCACCGTGTTTCTCGAGGCCAGCGCTTTATCGATGGCTTTCTTGATAGATTCGGCCGTTTTGGTGGCCAATTTCTCCATCTGGTCCCCGATCTCGCTGATCGCGGATTCGACCTGGTTCTTGCCTTTCTTGCCGGGATTTTGGTTTTGGGTGTTGTCCATGTGAGACTCCATGTAATTATGTAATTTACTTACAGTATTTAATATTACATAATTACATGATTATGTCAATAGGCAGATTTTAAGATAGGAGAAGATTAGCCTGAATGCAGAATTTTATTGATTCGGAAGCGCGCTTGGACGGATTCCGCTTCTTTTTAGACTTTTTTTTCTTCTGCTTTGGCTTCTTCCTCGAGCTTTTTTGTCCTGGCTGCGTCCTTGATGCTGCTAATACCGGCGATCAGGGCGATCAGACCGCCGAAGAAAAGGATGGGCGGGATGCAGCCGAGGACGAGTTCATAGAAAGGGCGCCACCAGATGATGACGAGCCAGACACCCGCTGCCATGGCGATCAGGCCTCCGACAATGGCCAGGAATTTACCCATAAAAGCACCTCCTCTTTTTTCGTCGCGGATTATAGCAAAACTCCTTTCCGGAAGCAACATATTTTCTCGCAGCTAAATTTCTTTTTGCTTGGATCCAGCCTTTGGGTTAAATTAGATCCCGAACTGAGTTTGATCAAGGAGGTCCGATGCGTCCACAGTTTAGACGAAATGCCGGAATTCCGTTTTTCTTCTTTCTTATCGCCGCTCCTTTGCTAGGTCCACCCCTGGTCACCTGCGGCCAAGACCCCCTCGTCATCGGCCCGCTGAGGGTCCTCTCCGGGCAGTCGGCCTCCGGATTCCTTGAGGTCCCGGCCAGGGAAGGCGTCGGCACGTCCATTCCCGTTACCGTTATCCACGGCGCCAAGGAAGGCAAGACGCTGGGGCTAGTGGCCGGCGTCCATGGCTATGAATATCCTCCCGTCCTGGCCCTCTACCGCCTGAAGGACATGATCGATCCCCAGGAGCTCGCGGGAACGCTCATCCTGGTTCACATCGCCAACCTGCCCTCTTTCCAAAAGCGGACGATCTATTACAACCCGCATGACTGGAAGAACCTGAACCGGGTCTTCCCGGGAGATCCTGAGGGGACACTCAGCCAGCGAACGGCCTATGTCCTGACGGAAGAAGTGGTCAAGAAGTGCGATTGTCTCATCGACCTTCACTGCGGGGATGGCAACGAAGCGCTGATCCCCTATAGCTACTGGATGATCAGCGGGCGGCGCGAAATGGACGAGATCACGCGCACGATGGCCTTGGCCTTCGGCATCCCGCATATCATCATCGACGAGACCCGGTCTAAAGACCTGAGCGATTCAAAATATCTGGGCAACACCGCTGTGCTCCTCGGCAAGCCGGCCATCACCACGGAATCGGGGTATTTGGGGAGAACGGACGAGGAGTCCATCCGCCGCAACGTCGACGGGATTCTGAGCGTGATGCGGCTTTTCCGGATGATCGAAGGGCCGCCGGGGAAGACGGCCGAACCGGTATGGATCGATCGCTATGAGGTCGTCAATAGCCGGACCGACGGGCTGTTCTATGCATGGACAAAGATGGGGTACTACGTGGTCAAAGGCCAGAAAGTCGGCCAGGTCACCGATTTCCTCGGCAATATCAAGGAAGAGGTCCGGGCGCCTTTCAGCGGCATCGTGCTCTATATCATCAACACGCCGCCGACGAGCAAGGGAGAACCTCTTTTCGAGGTGGGGAGGGTGAAAGAAGAGAAATAAGCCCGTCTTTTTGACATCAATTTCCGTGCTGTGCTATAAAAGGGGGTTGCTTTTTCTGAGGAAAAGGAATGTCCGACATCAGCCTTCTTGTCTTGGCCGCCGGCGTCGGCAGACGCTACCGGGGTCTCAAGCAGGTGGACCCGATCGGGCCCTCGGGTGAGACCATGCTGGATTATTCCCTTTACGGGGCGCTCCAGGCGGGGATAAACCAGGTCGTATTCGTCATTCGCAGGGAGATCGAGGACGTCTTCCGTCAATCCGTCGGCGATTACTGGAAGAGACATTTCGCGGTCGGTTACGTTTTTCAGGAGATAGAAACCGGACTCCCCAGAGACTTCCCGGTCCCGGCGGGCCGGCAAAAGCCTTGGGGGACGGGTCATGCCGTTTTGATCAGCCGGGGGGCCGTCACCTCGCCGTTCGCCAGCATAAACTCCGATGATTTTTACGGGCCGAGCGCTTTCTGCGATCTGGCGGCCTGGTTGAGAAAAAGCCCCCCCTCGAACCATCCCCGGGATGAATACTGCTTTGTCGGCCAGCGCCTCCGGAAGACCCTCTCCGATCATGGCTATGTCTCCCGCGGAGTCTGCCGGATCGATGCGGACGGTTTTCTGGCCGAGGTCGTTGAGAGGGTCAGGATCGAGAAAGAAGGCGAGGGCGCGCGCACCCTGGACGAAAACGGAGGCTGGATGTCCCTGACCGGCGATGAGGTCGTTTCGATGAACTTCTGGGGATTCCGGCCGACGATATTTTCGCACCTGGAAAAAGGGTTCGCCCAGTTCCTGGAGCGCTCCGGTAACAATTCCCAGGCCGAATATTTCATCCCCTCCGCAGTGAACGAATTGCTGCGGGCAGAGAAGATACGGGTGAAGTATATCCCAACAGAAGAACGATGGTTCGGCATCACTTATCCTGAGGACCTGCCCCGCGTCCGCAGGCAAATCCAAGAGCTCATCCGGGAGGGGA
Source organism: Candidatus Desulfaltia sp. (assembly GCA_035528895.1). Lineage (GTDB taxonomy): Bacteria > Acidobacteriota > Aminicenantia > Aminicenantales > UBA8522 > UBA8522. Next base: position 15,861 of record DATKXS010000038.1, on the reverse strand, counting down.
TTTTTCCGCCGACAATCCGAAGGGAAGGACACAGGTCTTGACAGAGCATGCCCTGAAGCAGGTCTTTTCCCAGTTCGCTATCCCCGGCGATTTTGTCCGCGCCCAGTTCCTCAAGGTCGGACACATCAATGATACCTACCGTGTGGACGCCCTGAATGGAACCACCCGGGAACAGTTCATCTTCCAGCGCATCAACCACTTTGTCTTCCGCGACCCGGAACGGCTGATGGCCAATTTCGAAAAGATCACCCGTCACATCCGGGCCAAGCTCGAGAATATCCGCGGACGTAACCCCGACCGCGAGACACTCAACCTGCTCTATTCCCGTTCGGGCAGGTGCTTTTATGTTTCACCGGAAGGCGACTATTGGCGGGCCTATCGGTTCGTCGGCAATGTTTATATTATCAATGTCGCCACGCGTCCCGAGGAAGCGTTCGAAGCGGGGCGGGCCTTCGGCTGTTTCCAGAAGCTTCTTTCCGACCTGGAGGCTTCTTCCCTCCATGAGACCATCCCGTTCTTCCATCATACCCCCCGCCGCTTTGCCAGGTTCAAGGAGGTTTTGGCCAAGGATGTCTGCGGCCGGGCGTCAGAGGCCCGGGAGGCCATCGCCTTCGCCCTCGAGCGCGAGCCGATGACAGCGGTCATAACCGACGCCCTGGCCGACGACCGCCTCCCTCTCCGGATCACCCACAATGATACCAAGATCAACAACGTCCTATTTGACGACGGCACGGCCAAAGCCGTCTGCGTCATCGACCTCGACACGACCATGCCGGGCTCGTCCCTCTATGACTTCGGCGATATGGCCCGGACGACGACGAGTTTTGCGTCCGAGGACGAAAGAGACCTAGCCAAGGTCCGACTGGACATGGAGATGTTTCGGGCGCTGGCCGACGGTTACCTCGCGGAAGCCGGTGATTTCCTCACTCCAGAGGAAATAGGCCTCCTTGTCTTTTCCGGGCGTCTCATCACCTACACCATCGGGCTGCGCTTCCTCACCGACTTCCTGGAGGGCGATGTCTATTTCCGGGTCCACCGGCCGGGACAGAACCTCGACCGCGCTCGGGCCCAGTTCAGCCTTGTCCGGTCGATGGAGGCACAAGAGCAGGCCATGGAGCAGTGCGTTCGCGATCTCCAGGGTAAGACCGGACGCCCTTCCTCCCGTTGCCGTCGCTGAGGCGGAATGTCTACTTCCTGAACAGCCAGTGCGGGAAAAGGGCCCGTTTTTCCAACCCCGGGCCTTCACAAAGGATGTCCAGGCGTCGGTCCCCCGTTTTTTGGAAATAGACGATCCGGAGAGGGTGGATCCCCGCTTCGAGCCGGACCCGGCCGCTGAGTTCGAGGATCCAGAAGAGCCCGTCGTGACGGACGACTTCCCGTCCGTCGATAACCAGGAGGGCTCCGTCATCAACCATGAGCGTGAACGTGTATTCCCCGGGTTTCTGGATATTCAGATATCCATTGAAAAGCAAAGCGAAGTTCTCCCCCCTCTGGCCGGCAGGCTCGAGGGAAATGTCATAGACAACTCCTGTCCGCAGGGGCTTCAGGCTGTCCAGGCTGGGTAGCCTAAGCCAATCGCCTTCGTAGTAGAAATAATCCAACCCGTTCCTGTCGGAATCGATCCGGCTGAACGAGGCGCTGATCACTCGGCTCATCCGGCCGCTGCGAAGAACCGTCCGGGCCTTGACGACCGCGCTGTCCGCGAGTTCGATCGGCCCGGTCGGGAGGAGCGGCGATTCCCGGGTCGGGTCCGTCCCGTCCGTCGTGTAGCGGACCTCGGCTCCGGGGAAAGGCGGGAAGATCTGGACCTGGGTGGGACCGGAGATCAGCTTCTTCCCCCCCAGGCCGTCGGGCGGCGGAAGACGAAAATTCACCCCTTTCGCCGCAAGCCTGTCATAGTGCGAAACGATGCGGCGTGAGAAATCCGGGAAGCTGCGGAGGTCCTTTTTCGACCAGACGACCTCGCTCAGTGCCAGGATCCGGGGCAGGAGCATGTACTCGGCCTGCTGGGAATCCTCTATATACTCCGTCCAGACGTTGGCCTGGGCGCCGAGAACGTGCCGTGCTTCCGCCTCGGAGAGTTCCGTCGGCACGGGCTCGAAAGAATACACTTTATCGAGGGGCAGGAATCCACCGATCGCCCGGGGCTCGTCAAAGAGGCCCTGATAATAATCGAAATAGCAATAGGAGGTCGGCGTCATGACCACGTCGTGGCCGGACTTGGCCGCCTCGATCCCACCGACAACACCCCGCCAGGACATGACCGTCGCGTTGGGCGCCAGTCCGCCTTCCAGGATCTCATCCCACCCGACCAGCCTTTTTCCCTGGCTACTCAGGAACCTTTCGATCCGCTTGATGAAGTCACTCTGCAGCTCATCCTCGTCCTTCAGTCCCTCTGTCCTGATCCGCTCCTGGCATTTCAGGCAGTTCTGCCAGCGGAGCTTGGGGACCTCATCGCCGCCGATGTGGACGTACTCCGCGGGGAAGAGGTCGATGACCTCGGCCAGGACATCCTGGAGGAACTCGAATGTCCGGTCGTTGCCGGCGCAGTAGACATCGTAGATGATACCCCACTCGGTAGCCACCTTGAACGGGCCGCCCGAACAAGAGAGCTCCGGGTAAGCGGCGAGGGCCGCCTGGCAGTGCCCCGGCAATTCAATCTCCGGGATGACGGAGATGAACCGCTTTTTGGCATAGGCGACGACCTCCCGAATATCCTCCTGGGTGTAAAAGCCGCCGTGCGGGGTGGCATCGTCCATTGTCTCCCGGCGCCAGGCGCCGATCTCGGTCAGCCGGGGATACTTCTTGATCTCGATGCGCCAGCCTTGGTCTTCGGTCAGATGCCAGTGGAACGTGTTCAGCTTGTACATGGCCAGGAGGTCAATGTACTTTTTTATGAATTCCTTGGGGAAGAAATGGCGGCCGACGTCAAGATGGGCTCCCCGCCAGACGAACCGGGGTTCGTCCTCAATCCGGACAAAGGGAATCGACCAATCCGAGTCGGCCGGCTGGGTCCCGCCTTCCACCTCCGCCGGGAGCAGTTGAAGAAGCGTTTGAACGCCATAGAAAAGCCCGGCGGGCGCGAACGCCTCGAGCTTCACGCCGCCCTTGGACGAGGTGAGCCGGTAGCCTTCGTTCCCCATCTTGGCCAGAGCATCGGCCGTCCGCAGGAGAATCGAGCCCGCCGGGATCTTGCCGGTCGTTGTGCCGGTGTCGAGAGGATGGCCCGTCGAACGGCGCAGCTTTGCGGCCAGGTATTCACCGACCTCCCGGGCTTCCAAGGATTTCGAATCGATGATGATCTTGGTCTCTCGGCCGAGACGGAAAACGCCGGACCCGACTTCCATCCGGAGCGGCTTCGGGATGATGGAGGGCCCAGCTGGAGCGCGTTTTGCGGTCACTCCCCATCCGGGAATGAGCAAGATAAGCGTCGCGAGAAGCGCTGAGGTCAGGCGTCTTCTCGGTGTTTCCGTTGTTTTCCCTGTCTGGACTTCCATGGAGGCCTCCTTTTTTCGGCGGTCCGGACTCAGCAGCCGCGTCGAGCGGCGGAGTATTTTATATGTCAGGTCGGACGGCCTTTGTCAACGTTCGCCCGTAAGACAGGAGGCTTACCATTGCAAATGATGAATATAAAGGAGATGCTTGCTCGTCCGTTTTTTTAACTAGGCGAGGGCTTGGGTGAGGAAGTCCATCGACGACTGAGCGGAAGGCTCGGGATATATGCCTCGAAGTCACGCTGCGATTTCCCACATCGGCTCTTTGGAGGGAAAAAGCTTCGCTTTCTCCCCACCAACGTTCGCTTCGCTCACTGCCCCCCTTCTCGGACTGCGTCCTCCGACCAAGGGGGCCATCCCCCTTGGAACCCCCGCTGCTTTGCTTCGCAAACCAGCCAATCTTGCTCGATTCGCTTCTCGCTCTCCGCTTCGCGGATCCCTGCCCGCTCGTCGCTCATACGGACTTCTCAGCATACATCCCGAGTCTCGGGGAAGAAAAGACAATAAAACCAAATGTTCTTTAGCCCAGGTGAGAGGTTGGATGAGGAAGTCCGTCGACGACTGAGCGGGCAAGGTTTCTCTCCAGAGGAGAGAAGAGCGAAGGAGGAGTTCGGAGCGAGCTTCCTCGCTGGGGAAGCGAGCGGGCTGACGAATCCAACCGCGAGCCACTTGATTTGTCGCCGGCATTCGTGAAAAATGATAGGGTAAACGGAGAGGAGAGAAACGCTTGAGAGAAAAACTTCTGCTCATTCCTGGGCCGAGTCCGGTCCACCCCCGCATCATCCATGGTCTGGCTCAGCCGACCGTCTCCCATGTCGGGCCGGAGATGGTCGAGGAACTGCCGAAGGCTCTGGCCAACTTCAAGAAGATCGTCTTCTGCCGGCGCGGCGAGGCTTTTATCATCGCCGGCGCCGGGACCCTGGCTATGGAGATGGCACTCCTGAATACGGTGGCGCCGGGCGAAAAGGTTCTCATTCTCTCGCAGGGGTATTTCGGCAGCCGGATGGCCGAGATCTGCCGGAGCTTCGGGCTCGACCATGAGCTTCTGGAGAGCCCATGGGGGAGAGCCGTGACTCCGGAAGAGCTGAAAAAGGGACTGGCCGCTGGAGATTTTCGCGCCGTCGTCTCGACCCATGTGGACACAGCGACCGGCGCCTGCGCCCCCGTCCGCGATTACGCCGCTGTCCTCAAAGAAAAAGACGTCCTTTTCATCCTCGACGGCGTCTGTGCCACCGGAGGGATCGAGGAAAGGATGGACGACTGGGGCATCGACGTTATCCTCACGGCTGCCCAAAAATGTTTCGGCGCGCCGCCGGGGCTGGCCCTCCTCGTCCTCTCCGAGCGGGCCATGGAAAAGCGGAAGGGGATGAAGCAAATTCCCGCTTACTACTCCGACCTTCTGCGCTGGCTTCCGGTCATGAGAGAGCCGGTCCGATATTTTTCGACACCCTGCGTCAACGAAATCAGGGCCTTTTATGAAAGCACGCTCATCATCCTCGAGGAAGGACTGGAGCAGCGCTTCCTGCGTCATGAGCGCTCGGCGCGGGCCATCCGGTCGGCCATCGAAGCTCTGGGGTTCAGCCTTTTTACCGAAAAGCCTTTCCTGGCGGATACTCTTTCCGTCATCAGCTACCCCGAGGGCGTCGAGGACAAGCGCTTCCGCGACCTCTATTACGAGAACGGCGTCGTCGTGGCGGGTGGACTGGCGAATACGGCCGGCCGGGTCTTCCGGATGGGGCACATGGGCAACCTCTCTTCGTCCCAGATCCTCTTCGCCCTGGATGCTCTGGAGCAGACGCTGAAGACGATCGGCTGCGCTTTCGAGCCCGGCGCCGGCCATGGAGCGGCCAAAGCGATCCTGGGGAGCTGAGCCGTGGCGAAAAAAAAGATGACGAGCCAGGTTTATTTCATTCCCGGGAGCCGCAAAGAAGAGACCCGGACGCTGTCCAAGAAGATCGAGAGACTCTACCTTGCCCTCGGGCTTGACGAAAATATCGAGAAAGACGCCTTCGTCGCTTTGAAGATCCATTTCGGTGAGAAGGGAAACACCGGGTTTATTAAGCCCGCTTGGCTGGAGAGCATGGTCCACCGGCTTCGGCAGAGGACCCGCCGCGCCTATTTCACGGATACGAACACATTGTACGTCGGGCAGCGTTCCAACGCCGTCGATCATGTGCAGCTGGCGGCGCAGCACGGGTTCAGCCTGGAGAAGAGCGGCCTTCCAGTTCATATCGCCGATGGCCTGATCGGGGAAGATGACGAAGAGGTCAAGGTCGGCCTCAAACGGACTCAGACCGCCAAGATCGCGGCCGGCATCCTCCACGCCGACTGGCTGGTCTGTCTAAGCCATCTCACCGGCCATGTCCAGACCGGTGTGGGTGCGGCCATCAAGAATTTGGGTATGGGCTGTGCCTCGCGGGCCGGGAAACTCGAGCAACACGCCGAGGTCAACCCCCGCATCAGCGCGAAATACTGCAAGAACTGCGGGATCTGCCTGGAATATTGCCCGGCCGAGGCGATTATCCAGAAGGATGGCAGCGCCGTCATCTTGGACGACAAGTGCATCGGCTGCGGGGAGTGCCTGGTCGTCTGCAAGGTCGGGGCCGTGAAAATGCGCTGGGGAGGGGATTCGGGCCGACTCCAGGAGAAAATGGCTGAATACGCTTTCGCCGTCTGGAGCCATTTCCGCGGCCACATCGGATTCTTGAATATCCTTTTCCAGGTCACCAAGGATTGCGACTGCATGGCCGGCGACCAGCCGGCTATCGTCGAGGACATAGGAATTCTGGCGTCTCTCGATCCTGTGGCCATAGACAAAGCGTCGGCCGATCTGGTGCTGAAGCACGGCCGGAAGGACGTCTTTCGGAAAGGGTATGACGTTGACTGGTCGCTCCAGCTCAAGCACGGAGCCGAAATCGGGTTGGGTTCGCTGGAATATGACCTGATCGAGATTCAATAAGAGATCGGGGAGGGGGGATTCGAACCTTGGAAACAAAATCTATAACTAGCAGGATATCAATCACTTAGGAAGGATAGGCTTAATCCAGTTCTCCAAATTCGCCACGGTTTTCCTCTGCTCGTCTAGTTCCGGATGAGTATATTTTAGTGTCGTGCTGATCGACCGATGCCCTAACTGAAGCTTGGCCGCGGCGAGGGAAGCCTGGCTTGCAATGATTGTTGAGGCGGTATGCCGCAGCTGGTGGAAATGGAAGTCGCCTATCTCGGTTTTCTTTCTTATGAGCCTTATGACCCTCGAGATCGTATGGACATTTCGACGGCGAATCGGAAAGACAAAATCATCCTTAGACTTTTGCCGATTGATAACCTCTTGCGCCGTTTCGTTTAAGACAATTACATTTGCCCCCAGCTTATGAGTGCTGTTCATTCTCCTTGGGGACTTTGTTTCGGTGATGGGGTAAATAACCTGGTCTTGTGAGACATAAGATTTTTTGAGGTTTATTATTTCGCCCAGCCTCATTGCGGTATTAAGGCCGAAAAGAATCAAGTCATAGATGATCTTCTGGACAGGTCCCCGAGCTCTCCCTTGGATCTGCCTTGCTACCTTGAGAACCTTGGCTATCTCATCGCGTGAAAGGGCTCGGTCATGCTTCCCCTCAATATAGGGCTTATAATACCGGATGGGATTCTCCTTAACTATCCGGTCTTCGATCGCCAGGTTAAACAGATGCCTCAGGATCTCCATGTAGCGGTTTGCCGTAGTCGTACTGATCTTCGATGCCAAGAGCGATTGTTCCAGTTTCTCAATATGCTTTTTATCTATGACTAAAAGAGGAAGGTCTCCAAGAATTTCCGCTATACGGATAAGGCGTTGCTCATCCCGGTCTAATGACTTTTTGTGCGCCTTGGCCTTGAGATAAGTCTCGATATAGTTAGATAAGGTAGGGCTTTCTGATGGCCTGTAGTCAAGGCCAAAGTGTCGGGCCGTGATCTCGTTCTCTACTTGCTCCAGTCGGCCAGAGAGAAGCCTTTCCTGGCCTTTTTTGATTTTTAAAGCTCGATAATAAACCTTGCCTGCGATCTGCTTACGATAATGATACCAGGCGTTTTTGACATACAATCCCATATATGGCTTCTCTAATTTAATTGTAAACCTGGTTTTTCCATAGTCAATATACCTGAACTCTAAAGCTCTAGATGCTCTAACCTGAGGATCCCATAAATGGCTATCTGAAAAATTGCTAGGTATATGAGACCTGAAAAGAGTCGAAGTCAACAGAGACATTGGAGTGGAAGAAAAAGAGCTAACAAAGGCTCGAGTAGAACAGTTCAATTCTTGGCGAAGGATATAGGCACAAGGGACTTAAAATTCTCCAGGAAGAAGAACTGAGCTTATTCCGTTAAGCTCATATTTGCCAGCAACTTACTGAAAAATTAGGTAATTACAGGAAAATCAGGGAGTTTTGCATTATCTGTATTGTCTGCATTATCCGTATTGTTGGATGTAAATAGGTGACACACTAGGTGACACAGTGGCAGAAGGATGGCAGCGGGGCCAGCTTGACTGGCAGTCAAGAGGTCGCCGGTTCGATCCCGGTCAGCGCCACCATCTGTTTCCCCCTGTTTTCCCTGATATTTCAGCGTCTTTGGCGTTTTTTTGTTTTAAGCGTCCTTAGTCGTAGCTAGGCGGTTTTAGTCAAAGTTGGTGACAACAAGGTGACAAAGGGAGAGGTCAATCTGATTTCCGGCACCTTCTGCCTTGTCCGAAGTTTCCCGGCGCCTTCCTGTCAGTTTTAGCTCCATATCGATTTGATATCCGACGACGGACCGATCTATCATCCTCAACGATGGGACGAGGCAAAATTGACGCACGAACACTCATTTCGCCAGCGCAGCAGAAAAAGGAGTTTCTTATTCTTCTGGCCGTCGATCCCGAGGCTATCATCTTGGGCGGCTCGGTTTCCCGCGCGTTCTCCCTTTTCGAAAAAGGAATGCGGGAAAGGATGAGGTCGTTCCCCTACCATAAGAGCCTGGAGAGGATCGTCATCGAGATCTCCGACCAGCCGGAGATCGCGATCCTGGGAGCGGCCGCTCTCTACTATGACGCCCGCCAGGGCTGAAGGCCGCCTCTTTTTCTCCAGGCAGAGCCATATCCGGAGCTGCAAAGCAGCGTGGGTCTGTGGCCTGAGTGGAGAAGCCTTGAGCGGCTCCCAGGACGAAACTTTTCTGGACATCAATCGTATTCATGGTGAGGAATATTGTTCTCCGCAATTTATTTCTTGGAAGGAATTGGATTTATGCTTCAAACAGGAGGTCCATTGATGAGAAAAAAGACCCGGCTTACTTCACCTGGGGCCCTGATAGCCATCTTGATGCTTTTCTTCGCCCTTTCGTCCCCGGTCTTCTCCCAGAATAAGGCCGATCAGATCGACGGTCTGCTGAAGCTCTATTATGATTATGGCAAGTTCAACGGGACAGCACTGGTGGCCGAGGGAGGCCGGGTCATCTATAAAAAGGGTTTTGGGCTGGCCAACATGGAATGGAATATTCCCAACAGGCCCGACACCAAGTTCCGGCTAGGCTCCATAACCAAGCAGTTCACCTCTATGCTGATCCTTCAGCTCGTCGAGGAAGGCAAGGTCACTCCGGAAGGGAAGCTCTCCGACTACCTCCCTTATTATCGCGAGGACACGGGAAAGAAAGTCACAATCCACCACCTCCTGACGCACACCTCCGGGGTCCCCAGCTATACGAATCTGCCGAATTTCATGGATGAGGTCAGCCGCGATCCCTATGGTGTCGAAGAATTCGTCAAAAAGTATTGCAGCGGCGACCTGGAATTCGAACCCGGCGCCAGGTTCAATTACAACAATTCCGGCTATTTTATCCTGGGAGCCGTGATCGAGAAAATCACCGGACAGCCATACGAAAAAGTCTTGGAGGAGAAGATCTTCAAGCCCCTGGGAATGAAGAACTCGGGCTATGACCATCACGGGCCCATCATCCCGGACCGGGCTGCCGGTTACGAACAATCGCTGGAGGGTCATACGAACGCTCCCTACCTTGATATGTCCCTGCCTTACGCAGCCGGCTCCCTGTATTCGACGGTTGAGGACCTTTTCTTCTGGGACCAGGCTCTGTACACGGATAAATTGCTCTCCGCCAAGATGAAGGAACTTCTTTTCAGGCCGCATGTTCCGATGGGCGGAGCCGCCTACGGCTATGGCTGGGGAGTGGGCAAGAAAAAACTGCCCCAGTCCAAACGGGAGGTCGCTCTCATATCGCACGGCGGAGGAATCAACGGCTTCAACACCCTGATCGAGCGCTACGTTGATGACAAACACCTGATCGTGCTTCTCAACAATACGGGGGGGACCAGCCTGCGCGAAATGAGCACCTCGATCTGCCGGATCCTTTATGATGAGCCCGTTGATCCTCCCAAGAAATCCATCGCCCGCACTCTTATTGAAACTATGCGGAAAAAAGACCTGGATACCGCCATCAGGCAATATCATGAACTCAAGAAAACGAGGCCCAGCGAGTTCGACTTACGGCCCGTCGAACTGAACGGGTTGGGCTACGCGCTGTTCGGAGAGGATCGATTTGACGACGCTATCAAGATCTTCCTATTGAATATCGAAGCTTACCCCCAGGATGCCAACGGATATGACAGCCTGGCCGAAGCCTACGCGGCCAAGGGCGACAAAACGCTGGCGATCAAGAACTATGCCAAATCCTTGGAACTGGATCCTGATAACACCAACGCGATCGAACGGTTGAACAGACTCATCAAAGAGAAATGAACCGGGCCGCCCGCGGCGGTTGAAGATTCGGACTCTCTACCGGCCTGAGTCATCTAGGGGTTTCTTGATCTGTCCGCAGGGCCGGACCTCCCGGCCGGGGCGTTCGCCGTCTCCCAGTTCCTCCCTTGCCCGCTCCGCCAGGGCCATTAGATGCTCGGCGACATCCGGGAACAGCTCGATGACGTTATGTCGCTCGCCGATGTCTTTTTCCAGGTCGTAGAGCTCGTATCCTGTTTTTCTTTTTTCCGTGGGTCCCGGGAAGCCATCCCGGCCCGGCTCCAGGCCCTCGTACGATGTATAGGTGTGGGGAACGTGGAGCTTCCATTTCCCCTGCCGGACGGCCTGGAATTCCGTCCCGTAGTAGTAGAGTAGCTCCTGCCGCGGCGAGACGCCGGTTTCTCCGCTGAGCAGCGGGAGTAAGTTGAAGCCGTCGATCTTCTTTTCCGGGAGAGGTGCCCCGGCAATCGCCGCGAAGGTCGGCAGGATATCCATCGTGGCGGAGGGTTCGCTGCACACAGACCCCGCCTTGATCCGCCCCGGCCAGCGCATGATACAGGGCACCCGGACGCCGCCCTCCCATTCCGATCCTTTTCCCTCGCGCAGCGGTCCGGCCGACCCGGCGTGATTCCCGAAATTAAGCCAAGGGCCGTTGTCGCTGGCGAAGACGACGAGTGTTGTCCTTTCGAGGCCGGCTTTCTCCAAGGCTTTGAGGATCTCTCCAACTGACCAATCGAGCTCCATGATGACGTCACCGTACAGGCCTTGATTGCTTTTCCCCCGGAATTTCTCCGAAACTCCGAGCGGGATATGGACCATGGAATGAGGGACATAAAGGAAGAAGGGCCGATCCTTGTTTTTTTCGATGAAGCGGCCGGCCCGCCCTGTGTAGAGGGTCGTCAGCCGGTCCTGGTCCGCCAGGGTCCGGATCTCGGAAACCTTGGTGTTTCCCTCGATAAGAGGGGGAAAGGGATAGCGGGCTTTGGATTCCTCCGGCCCGACGGGCCGGCCGTCGAAACCCACCGGCCACATATCGTTCGAGTAGGGGAGTCCGAAGTATTCATCGAATCCGTGTTGCAGGGGAAGAAACTCCCTGTGATGGCCGAGGTGCCATTTGCCGAAGATCCCGCAGACGTATCCCTTTTTCTTCAAGACTTCCGCAAGAGTTTCTTCATCGGAACTGATCCCGTTCTCCGCCCAGGGCATTAGGGCATGGAGGAGGCTGACCCGGTTCGGATAGCAGCCGGTCAGGAGGGCGACCCGGGAGGCGCTGCAGACCGCCTGGGGGACGTAGAAGTCGGTGAACCTGACTCCCTGGGCCGCCATCTCGTCCAGGTTCGGCGTTTCAAAACCCTTCGCTCCATAGCATCCGACATCGGCATAACCCAGGTCGTCGGCGAAGATGATGACGAAATTCGGGAGTTTCTTTGACCGCAGCCGCGCGCAGGAAGAAAAACCACCGGGGACCGCCGCAGCCAGGACCGCTCCCCCCAGCGCCTTCAGGACATCCCGTCGCACGATGGGTCTGGTCATCACGCCTCGTCTTTCACATATTCCCGAACCGAGGGTTGACAACGTTGCTGTAGATCGAACCAAAACGGTAGTTGAAGCCCATCTCGAACCGCAGGGTGTAGCTAGTGGCCAGGCGTTTGAGCTCGAGGAGGATCTCTTCCTCTGTCGCACCCTCCAGGGGGAGTGACAGTTGGTCTCTCACCCGAGAGTATTCGCCGCCGAGGTTGAACGACAACCCTTTGTAAAGATTCACCCAGATTCCCGCCTCGGCCCGGAGGTTGTTCTTGCTGAGGTCGTGGAGAAAGGTGGACCCGGATAGCTCGACCCCTCCCGAGCCCCAGGGCTCCTTGAGTTCCAGGATGACCTGAAGATTCTGGTTGAACAGGCTCTCCTTCTCTTTTTCGTAGACCGTCAGTTCATAATAGTCCCGTCTGCTGAAACCGATACGGTACTGGATCCGGAGCTCGCGCCGGGTCGCCAGGTCATAGGGAAAGATATTGTATTCGACGGCCGGGCCGAAAGAAGTAAAGAGCTCGGCGTTATCGTAGGTCGAAGAGTAGAAGCTGGCCGTGGCGCCCCATGACCAGTGGCCGTCGATGCTCTTAATCAACGAACTCGAGAGATATTTCCGGCTGGTCTTGCTGATGATCGTCTCTTCGTCGCTGACTTCGTACTTCCGGTTGTTGATATTGGTGCCGGCAGAAAGCCGGAATTTCGTCGCCTCGGTCGTCCGGTTGGCTGACAGATTGACCTGGTAGGAATATCTCTTGGAAAGTTCTTCGAAGGCTCCGAATCCCCGCAGCCCGACACTGAACACCCAATAATTCCACTTGTCTTGGTCGGGCGTCGGCCGGAAGTCTTTTTTTTGAGCGTAGGAGACGGAGATGAATTCCGAAAGCGGGGTGTCATAGACATAAGGGACCAAGCCCTGCTTCAGGATATTGGCCAGGCCCCTGCGGACCTGGTCCTCCGTGTCGGTGGGCTTGGAGAAGCAATGGAGCGTGGCGTCCTTGCCTTTGTGCCGCTTCAGGCCGATGAAAAAGATCGTGTAATCGCCTCCCCCGCTCCCCGTGGTCTGCTGGGTGACGATGATGTGGACGTCCGCGCTCTGCCGGTCCCGGACATAGTTGACGAAGGTGATCTCGGTCTTGATGAAATCAAAGTCACAGTTCCGGCGGGCGCAGTCGAGGTAGACGTTGGGGGCGATGCTCCGCATTTCTTCGCGGGGGACCACCTGAATTTTTTCCTCCCGGGGCTGAGAGAGGGCGGGCGCGGCAGCCAGGGCCGCCAAGGCGATGAGACAGAATGAGAACGTTCTCTTCATAATCTATTCCTCGGGCCTCTCATTTGTCCTGATGAAAACCTGACTCCAGGGGATGATGTTGACCTCGGAACCGCGGACGAATTCTTCGCCGCTGAGGAAGCGCTTGAAGAGCCAGGATGAGATGATATAGATTCTCACGATCGTCGACCCCGGGAGTTTTCCCGCCGGCACGGTCACTTCGTTTTCCCCCACGTCGTTGAGCTCGAAGACGGCGTTTCCCTTCTTGAAGTCGTAAACCCGGACGTCCGCCTGGGCGGAAAAGGCGCTGAAACGCCACTTGACGGCGAGGTCCAGGCCGGGATCGACGATGGCCGGCCTGGGTCCGAGGAGAATCAGCCAAAAAGGAATGGGGAATTTTCGCCGGATGGCTGGCTGCTCGCCGGCGGAGATGAGGACATCCACTTCGCCCGGGAGTCTGTTTTTGTCGACGACGATCTTCTTTTCATAATGGTCCTTCTGAAAGTCAAGGGTCTGGGAGAGGGCCGTTATCCGGGCGTCGCGGACGATCTCGCCGGCCTCGGATTTCAGGCGGATTTCCGCATAGGCGCGAACCTCGTAGAGGTCGACGTCGTTATTGTAATCAAACCTGGAGAGGCTGGCCGTGGGATAGAAGGTCAGGCGGACGTAAAGAGGGTCCGGAGCTGGGGCCGGCGGCTTATCCTGGGGAGGTGTTTCCTGGTTGGCGGGAAGAAATCCACATATCAGGATGAAAAGGATGACAATCGTCGGCGTCCGGCGACTGATCATGACCTGCTTCATCACTCCGCATTATACTGAAAAGTCGCTCTCGATGAAAATCTTTTTTGAAATGCAGGGGTTTTCACGGTTGTGAACCCCGTTATGGGTATGATACCCTCAATAAATAGCAGAGGATATTTGACTTAAGTCAAAGCGAGAATGATCATTCCGGTCTATATTCATTGATGGAGGCAGAGATGCTAAAAAAAATAAAAAAAGACGTTAACTGGGTCGGCAAGGTCGACTGGGAAATCAGAAATTTCCATGGCTCGGAATATTCCACTCACCGGGGTTCGACCTATAATTCCTATCTTGTCAAGGATGAAAAAACAGTCCTGATAGATACCGTTTGGGGGCCCTTCGGTTCGGAATTCGTCGAAAATCTGGAAAAAGAAGTCGGGCTGGATAAGATCGACTATGTCATCGCCAATCATGCCGAGACCGATCACAGCGGCGCCCTGGGCGAGCTCATGAAGCGCATTCCCAAAACGCCCGTCTATTGTACCGCCAATGGAGTCAAATCGCTGAAAGGGCATTATCACGAAGATTGGAATTTCGTCCCCGTCAAAACGGGCGACCGGCTCAACCTGGGCCGGAAAGAGCTGATCTTCATCGAGGCGCCGATGCTCCATTGGCCGGACAGCATGTTCAGCTACCTGACGGGGGAGAGCATCCTTTTCAGCAACGATGCTTTTGGGCAGCATTACGCCAGCGAACTCATGTTCAACGACCTGGTCGATCAAGCCGAACTGTATCAAGAGGCGATCAAGTATTACGCTAATATTCTCACACCCTTCAGCCGGCCGGTCGAAAAAAAGATCGAGGAGTTCGGCCAATTGAATCTCCCACTGGAGATGATCTGTCCCAGCCACGGTGTCGTTTGGAGGGATCAACCGTTGCAGATTGTCCAGAAATACCTGGAGTGGTCCAAGGATTATAGAGAGAACCAGATCACGATTGTCTATGATTCCATGTGGAACGGGACCCGCAGCATGGCCGAGGCCATCGCTCAGGGGATCAGAACGGCGGGTGGTGAAGTCGCCGTGAAGCTTTTCAACATCTCGCGTTCCGACAAGAACGATGTCATCACCGAAGTCTTCAAGTCTAAGGTCGTCCTGCTCGGATCTCCGACGATAAACCGGGGGATCCTTTCGGCCGTAGCCGGCTTCCTCGAGGAGCTCAGGGGATTGAAATTTTCCGGGAAGAAGGGGGCCGCCTTCGGAACCTATGGTTGGAGCGGGGAATCCGTCAAGATAATCAATGAAGGGTTGCAGAAAGCGGGTTTCGAACTCGTTAGCGACGGGATCAGGGTAATGACAAAAGCGTGCTCGCAGGGCTTCTGCGCCGGAACTGGAGAAAACCTTATGACTGGTTAGACAAGGCCGCTTCACGGGTGTTTGCTTAATTCGCCGCGCGACCGTTCCTCCTGATAAGCTCGGAATCGATAAGGCCCTTCACGAAAAGACAATAATCCCGGCCGCGGATCGTTGTCATCAGCATGCGGCGAAGATTCGAGAAAGTAGAAAATATGGCAGAGCTGGATTTAGAGCTTTATTAAAGATGACGGCTGAATTTTAATAAAATTCTCAAAGTGGCAAGAATAAAATATAAAGAAGCTGTTGGCCTTGAGGCAAAAAGGGGCAAGCCATCGATTGGGGAGAAGCCTGGCAAATCAGAGATGAAAAGGCTTTATATCAAAGAATCCAGGTCAATCCGAGAGATTGCTGAAATCCTGGGATGTTCAAAAGATATGGTCTTTCGTTCACTGAAAGAAAATGGGATAGATACGAGAGCTCCGGCAAAGCGGTCTAACCTCAGAAAGTATAAGTTCTCCACCTTGGAGAGCGGGGTGAAAGAAAAGGGCCTCCGCGGCTATGCTAGGGAGCTCGGTGTAGCTTGACGTCAGCAAAATTCGGACAGGGATTGATTTCTCCTAAGCCATGGTTTCAAATAGCAAAACCAAGTTAGGAGAGATGAATGACGAAAGGGCCTCGCCCGAGGCGATTATCCGGGACATCAAACGCAAGACCCGCCG
>DATKXS010000037.1:0-32601 GCA_035528895.1 Candidatus Desulfaltia sp. | reverse complement strand
GCCGGGTCGCATCGATTTCACGGCCGAGCTCAGGGGCTGCCGGAACGAAGCCCACTCCAATTACGCCACCGATTATTTCCGGATGGACGGATACAAAGATGACGGATTGATCGTCCGGGGTAAGTCGGCCGATTACCTCGGAGTCGAAGGCAAGATCAGATACCAGGCAAGGCTCAAGGCGGTGCCGACGGGCGGCCGGATGATCGTGGATGAGCCGTATCTGAGGATCTCCGACGCCGATGCCGTCACTTTGTATCTGGCCGCTGCGACCAATTTCATCAATTACAGGGATGTCAGCGGCGATCCCCAGGATCGAGTGGACGCTGTGCTGGAAGCGATCGGCAAGAAATCTTATGAAGACATCAAGTCTTCCCATATTCAGGAACATCGTCGACTATTCCGGCGGGCCTCCCTGAAACTCAGCGCCGGACCCACCTCCCCTTTGCCCACCGACGAGCGGCTGGCTGCCTTTGACGGGGCCAACGACCCCGCCCTGGCGGCGCTCTGTTTCCAGTTTGGCCGCTACCTTCTCATCTCTTCCTCCCGGCCGGGCACCCAGCCGGCGAACCTCCAGGGCATCTGGAACGAATCGATGAACCCGTCCTGGGACTCGAAATACACGACCAATATCAACACCGAGATGAACTACTGGCCGGCCGAGGTCGGAAACTTGAGCGAGTGCGCGGAGCCGCTCTTCCGGATGATCAAGGAATTGACCGACCAGGGCCGGGAGGTCGCCCGCGAGCATTACGGCGCCGGCGGCTGGGTCTTCCACCAGAACACTGACCTCTGGCGGGTGGCCGCGCCCATGGACGGGCCGGATTGGGGCGCGTTCACGGCCGGGGGAGCCTGGCTGTGCACCCATCTCTGGGAGCATTATCTCTTCAGCGGAGATGTCGGATTCCTGCGGGATGCCTATCCGGTGATGAAAGGCTGTGTCGAGTTCTTCCTGGATTTCCTGGTCGAGCATCCGAAGTACGGCCGGCTGGTCACCAGCCCCTCGACCTCGCCCGAGAATTTTCCCGCCTGGCCGGGAAACGACGCATTTTATGATGAAGTCTGCGCCTGGATGAGTCCGGGGACGACCATCTGCGCCGGCTCGACGATCGACATGCAGATCCTAAACGACCTCTTTGGCTATATGACCGAAGCGGCGAAAATCCTGGGGGTAGACCAGGAGTTCGGCAAGAAGGTGCTGGAAAAACGCGCCCGCCTGGCGCCCCTGCAGATCGGGAAGAACGGCGACCTCCAGGAGTGGCTCGAGGATTGGGGGCAGAAAGAAAAAAGCCACCGCCACATCTCCAACCTTTACGGCCTTTATCCCGGAAATCAGGTCTCTCTGAGACGAACGCCCAAGCTGGCGGAGGGCTGCCGGGTCGTCCTGGAGCAGCGCGGCCTAGAAGGCAACGGCTGGGCCTCGGCCTGGAAGATGGCCTGCTGGGCGAGGCTGGCCGAGCCGATAAAGGCGCTCGAAAACTTCAACTACTGCGTTCACAACTACACCCTTCCCAACCTGTTCTCCATCTGTTCGCGGGCCCTCCAGGTGGACGGAACGTTCGGTGTCACGGCGGCGGTCGCCGAGATGCTCCTCCAGTCCCACGAGGGAACGATTTCCTTCCTCCCGGCCATTCCCGAGTCCTGGGGAGAGGGCGAGGTGGAGGGACTTTGCGCTAGGGGCGGTTTTGAGGTTACCTTCAGTTGGGAGGATGGAACGATGGAGCGCGTGGTCATAAGGTCAAAAAACGGGAACACCTGCCGGATCCGGACTGATCGAATGGTGTCTTTGCGTTTTGAAGAGACAAACGCCCGGACTCTGCAGCCGAAAGAGGGGATCGTCGAGTTTGAAACCAAACCAGGCCAGGAATATGACCTGTCCCTGAAGGAAGAGCGGCCGAAATAGTATCGGCCTAAGAATATCCTGTCCAAGGAGGGAAGAATGAGAAAACCATTGCTTTTCGCGGGGCTGATTTTTCTCTGTCTGAGCTTTCTCCAGGCGCAGGAGCGGCCAGTGGAAAAAGTCGAGCTCACTCTCGAAGACTGTTTATTAAAAGCGCTCAAAGACAATCTGGATATCGCCGCCCAGGCATTCGACCCTGATATTTCTTCGTTTTCTCTCCGGCAGCAGAAAGACATCTACTGGCCGCAGTTGAGGCTCGGGTATTTCAACTACAACTACAACTACTTGACGAATTGGGCCGTCCAGGGAGCCAATTATTTGGATCGGACATACCGGTACAATGTCGGCCTGGCGCAGAAAATTATAACCGGGGGAGAGATCGAACTGACCCTCCTCACCTCGAGTTCAGATACGACGAGAGCCCTGACCCTGGTGAATCCAAGCTTCAGCGGCGAGTTTAGTCTGGACTTCACCCAACCTTTGCTGAAGGGGTTCGGTCCGAAGATCGCCAACATGGAGATAAAGAAAGCTCAAAACCAACTGGATATCTCGGTGATCGGGCTGAAGTCGAGCCTGTTGCAGAAGGTCTACGATGTGGAAGAGGCCTACTGGAACCTCGTCGATGCCGTCGAAAACCTGAAAGTGTATGAACTCACGCTGAGCCAGAACAGGGAGCGCTTGAAGAGAGAGAAAGAAGGCGCCAGGACCGGGGTCAAATCTTCCCTGGATGTCTTGCGGACAGAAACGGAAGTGGCCAACTATGAAAATTCCGTTTTATCGGCTCGCGCCCAGGTCGCCACATTTGAAGACCGGCTGAAAGGCCTGCTCAATTTCCCCCTTGAAGGCTTGGATTCCATCAAAACGCTGATTCCCCTGGACATGCCGGCCCTGGAGAAAGCCGACCTGAGCTTCGAAGAAGCGTTGCAAACAGCCTACGCGGAAAGTCCCGAACTGGAAAAATCGATGAAGGAAATCGAAAGCACAAAACTGGATGTGAGCTATCAAAAAAATCAACTTCTTCCTCAATTGGACCTGCGGGCTTCTTTATGGTATCCCGGCCAGTCAGGGGACATCTTGGTCTACAAGGATAATAATCCGTACACGGGCGAGGTTGTCGGCAAGATCAAGGGAAGCAGGATTGATTCCTTTAAGGACGTTTTTGACCTCAAGTATAAGAATTGGTATGTGACCCTCAACCTTACCATCCCGTTGGATTCGATTTTCTCCAGAGCAAGCTTGGCCGGGGCCAGACTCGAGGAAGAAAAAAAACTTCTGGAAAGGAAAAGAATCGAACAGAGCATATATTACGATGTTCTGGAGGCCTATAAGGAGAAGAAGAATCGTGAAGAGCAGATTGAAGCAGCTTCCCGATACCGGGGATTGACGGAAACAAGGCTGAGGGCCGAAGAAGAGAGATACAACCTCGGCCTGGTCGGAAACGAATGGCTATTTCAGTATCAAAGGGATCTCGCCACTGCCAGAGTCGGTGAGATCAGAGCCAAAATCAACTACCAGATCGCCGTGGCCAAATTGGAAAAAACGATGGGCGTCAGCCTGAAGAATAAAGATCTCAAGTTCAGGCAGTATCAATTTTGATGGCCGCGTGTCCCTGTCGGAGATGAGGGAGTCGCTTTTTAGAAATCTCTTTCGCTTCTTGGAGATCAGACGAAAATGGATGGAAGGCGGAGTCGGATCTGGTGCCGGTACGGAGGGAGAAGGGCGGCCATGAGGCTGACGGGAGCGATCGTCCTTTTAGGGATTTTCATCACCACGAGCTCGCCTGCATCCGCCCTGGACTGGGGATACAAAGGTCTGATCTCCGTCTGGCTGTTCGATAATTTTGAGCGGTCCGCAGATCCGCAGCTCGGGGGGCGCTTCGTCCCCGAGTTTTTCCTCAGTCAGCGGGTCTCGGGTTCTTTTTCTCTGGATGCGGATGTGTCATTGAACGGGTACGCCGTTGCCCGCTTCCCTTCCAGCGAGGATATCCAAACAGAAGGAGAGATCAAACCCTACCGGTTTTGGCTGCGATTATCCACTTCCCGTTTCGAAGCCCGCCTCGGACTTCAGAAGATCAATTTCGGCTCGGCCTCGCTTCTGCGGCCGCTGATGTGGTTCGACAGCCTGGACCCCCGGGATCCTCTCCAGCTGACCGACGGCGTCTATGGCCTGCTCGTCCGGTATTATTTCCAGAATAACGCCAACATCTGGGTCTGGGGACTGTACGGGAACGATTCCGCCAAGGGCTGGGAGTCCATCGCCACCGCCAAAGATACGGCCGAATACGGGGGAAGGGTGCAGCTCCCGCTCTTGACCGGGGAGCTGGCTTTGACCTATCACCACCGGCGGATCGATCTCCTCCCGGGGCCGGCGGCGCCATTGCCTCTTCCCGGGAAGCGCGCTCCTGAATCCAGGCTCGGGCTGGACGGAAAGTGGGACCTGGGAGTCGGTCTCTGGTTTGAAGGGACGCTGACCCACCAGGAGAGCGATCTCCTGCCTCAGCCCTGGCAGCGCGCCTACACTCTCGGTGTCGATACCACCTTGGGCTGGGGAAACGGGCTCAATGTCATGGGCGAGCACCTTCGGCTGGACCGCAGCGGAAGGGCGTTCGGCCCGGGAGAAGGCGTGGATTTCACGGCGGTTTTTCTCCGCTATCCCGTGAGTGTTTTCGTTGATATGGCGGCCATATTTTATTATGATTGGGAGGAAAAAGAGTTCTACCGGTTTCTCAGCTGGCAGCGGACCTATGACCGCTGGCGGTTCAATATTATTGCCTTTTGGAATCCGGACGCGTTCCTGATCTATCCGACGCAGCCGGGCGCCAATCCTTTTGCAGGCAAAGGATTTCAGTTCATGATCGTATTCAATTATTAGAACAGATGAGGTTGGGATGGAGAACTCCTTTCTGATCGAGACTCGCGACCTGGTCAAGACCTATTCCCTGGGAGAACACGCTATCAAGGCTCTGGACAAGGTGAACCTCAAATTCGAGAAGGGCGAGTTCACCGGCCTGGTCGGGCCGAGCGGCTCGGGAAAGACCACGCTGCTCAATATCATCGGCTCGCTGGATTCGCCGACGTCGGGGAGCGCCGTGGTCATGGGAAGGAAGGTGGAAGAACTGTCGCACAATCAGGCGGCCGCGCTCCGCAACCACCACATCGGGTTCATCTTCCAGACATTCAACCTGCTGCCCGTCTATACCGTTTTCGAAAATGTGGAGTTCCCCTTGCTTCTTCTCGATTATTCCGCCGAGGAGAGAAGCCGGATGACCATGGCCGCCCTGGAATGGGTCGGCCTGGCCGACCGGGCCAAGTCCAAGCCCGCCCAGCTGTCCGGGGGCCAGAGTCAGAGGGTGGCGATCGCCCGGGCGGTCGTCAAGAAGCCGGCCCTCATCCTGGCGGACGAGCCCACGGCCAACCTTGACGCGGAAAACTCCCGCCATATCCTGCAGACGATGGAGCGTCTCAACCGGGACCTGGGAACCACCTTCGTTTTCGCAACTCATGATCAGAAAGTGATCGACTACCTGCGTCGGAAGATCACCCTGGTGGACGGGGCCGTCTTCAAGGACGAGCCGATGGAACCGCAGCGGCGGGGAGGGGGAAGGAAATGATCATTCCCAAGCTGGCGCTGCGCAACCTGCTAGGAGCCGGCTTGAGAACCTGGCTGAACGTGGTTGTGCTTTCGTTTTCCTTTGTGGTCATCATCTGGACGCAGGGCCTGTACAAAGGGATGAACGATCAGGCGGAGCGGGCTTCGGTGGATGCGATCCTGGGCGGGGGCCAGTACTGGCAGGGGAAGTACGACCCGCTCGATGTTTTTTCGCTTGAGGATGCTCACGCGGTCGTCCCCGAAGAGTTGCGGGCCATGATCGCCGCTGACAGGGCGACGCCCATTCTCGTGGTCCAGGGCACGCTCTACCCGAAAGGACGCATCCAACCGGTCGTTATCAAGGGTATCGATCCGGATCAAAAGCTGCTTTCTCTTCCCTCTCATTTTCTGAAGACCGGTGAGGACCGCTTTCCGGCTCTGATCGGCAGCCGCATGGCCAAAAACACGGGCTTGACGGTCGGGGATACGGTGACCTTGCGCTGGCGAGACGTCAACGGGACATTCGATGCCCGGGACGTGGAGATCGTCCAGGTCATGAAGACCACGGTCCAGAGCATCGACCAGGGACAGGTCTGGATCCCGCTGGACAAACTCCGCACTTTGGCCGGGATGGAGGATGAGGCCAGCCTGGTGGTGGTGGCGCAGGGCACTCTCGAGCGGCCGGAAGCTCCGGGATGGGTCTTCCGGGACCTCGACTTCCTGCTCAGCGACGTCAAGCAGCTGGTCCGGATGAAGAGCGCCGGAGCCACGATTCTGTATGTCGTACTGATCATGCTGGCCATGCTGGCCATCTTCGATACCCAGATCCTCTCCATCTTCCGTCGCAAGAAAGAGATGGGGACGCTCATGGCTCTGGGATTCACCCGCGGCCGGGTGATCCGGTTGTTCACCCTGGAAGGAGCTCTGCACGGCGTTTTGGCGGCCATCGTGGCCGCCCTCTACGGGATTCCCTTTTTGACCTGGTATGCCCGCCAGGGATGGGCTCTGCCCGAAGGAATAGACAGCTACGGGTTCGCCATCGGGGAAAAGCTCTTCCCGGTCTACAGCGCCGGCCTCGTGATCGGGACCACGCTGCTGGTCCTGGTAATCACGACAATCGTGAGTTTCCTGCCCACTCGCAAGATCGCCAAGCTGAAGCCGACGGAAGCCCTGCGGGGACGAATGTCATGATCAGGTTTCTCTTCAAAGGCCTGATGC
The DNA here is from genome assembly GCA_035528895.1 of Candidatus Desulfaltia sp. Taxonomy (GTDB): domain Bacteria; phylum Acidobacteriota; class Aminicenantia; order Aminicenantales; family UBA8522; genus UBA8522. The sequence goes on along the minus strand of DATKXS010000037.1, from coordinate 25,898 downwards.
GGGACCGCTCGCGCAGCCTTTTTCCCATCCTGACCGTGGTCATCGGAGTCATGCTCACCGTCTTCTTGTACAATTGGATAAACGGCGCAGAACACAACTTCATCGATTCGAGCGCCCGCTTCAACACCGGCCATGTCAAGATCATGTCCCGGGCATATGCCCGGGAAGCGGACCAGGTTCCCAACGACCTCGCGCTCGTCGGGGTGCGGTCTTTGCTGGATCAACTCCAGACAGAACATCCGGATATGATTTGGACTCCCCGAATCCGGTTTGGAGGGCTTCTGGACATGCCGGACGCTGCGGGAGAGACTCGCGAACAGGGTCCGGTCATGGGTCTGGCCGTCGACCTCTTGTCGGCGGGAAGCCCCGAGCGCGGCATCTTCAATCTGGAGGACGCTCTGGTGCGCGGCCGGACGCCGCAGCACTCCGGAGAAATCCTGATCAGCGAGGATTTCTCCCAGCGCTTGAACGTCCAGCCGGGCGACACGGCGACCCTGATCAGCGCCACCATGCAGGGCAGCATGGCGGTCGCCAATTTTACGGTGGCCGGAACCGTCCGGTTCGGAATGGAGGCCATGGACCGGGGGGCGATGATCGCCGACATCGCCGCTATCCGGGCTGCTCTGGATATGGAGGACGCCGCCGGGGAGATCCTCGGGTTTTTCGGTGATTTCGTGTATCGCGACTCGCCAGCGAAAAACATCGCGGACCGTTTCAACTCGGCTTTGAGCGAGGATTCCGATGAATTCGCGCCGCTCATGGATACGCTCTCCAATCAATCGGGAATGGCGGACCTGCTGGCCATGATGCGGATGTTCTCTAGCCTGGTCCTGGTGATCTTCATAGGGGTCATGTCGATCGTCCTCTGGAACGCCGGCCTGATGGGCAGTCTGCGCCGCTACGGCGAGATCGGGGTGCGCCTCGCCATGGGAGAAACAAAAACCCATATCTACGGGACCCTGATTATGGAGGCTCTGATCGTCGGGGCGCTGGGGACAATCGTCGGGACGGCCGTGGGACTGGCGGCGTCCTACTATCTGCAGGCCCACGGATTCGATATCGGGTTCATGATGAAAAACGCCTCTCTTCTTGTCTCCAACGTTATGCGGGCAAGGGTTTCTCCGGTCAGTTATGTGATTGGCTTTATCCCGGGTCTGGCAGCCACGTTTCTGGGGTCCTCCATATCGGGGTTGGGGATCTACCGGCGCAAGACATCCCAGCTGATGAAGGAATTGGAGACATGAAAAAACATAACCTGGTCTGGATCTTGGCGGTTCTTGTCTGGGCTCAGGCAGGAGCGCAGGCTCCCTCAGGAGACTGGATCCTCCAGAAGGTTGACGAAAACATCGGCTCGGACAACAAGATCTCCCGCTCCCGGATGATCATCCACGGCCGCCGCGCCAGCCGGACGGTCGAGTCCCGGTCCTGGATCCAGGGGGATGAGAAATCTTTCACCGAATATCTGGCGCCTCCGCGGGAAGCGGGGACCAAAATGCTCAAGCTCGAGGACCAGCTCTGGACCTATTCGCCGTCCACCGACCGCACGATCAGGATATCGGGACACATGCTTCGCCAGTCGGTCATGGGGTCGGACCTCTCCTACGAAGACCTCATGGAGGACCGCAAGCTGAGGGACCTGTATGCCGCCCGGGTCAGCGGCGAAGAGGATTATGAGGGCCGCGTCTGCTGGCTCCTGGAGTTGACGGCAAAAGAGGAAAACGTCGCTTACTATTCCCGGAAGGTTTGGGTGGACAAGGAACGATTCGTCGCTTTGAAGGAAGACCGCTTTGCCAAGAGCGGCAAGCTGTTAAAGCGGACCGAGGTCAAAGACGTTCAGCGTCTGGAAGGGCGGTGGATCCCCAAAAAGATCGTTTTCAAGGACATGCTCAAAACCGGCGAGGGAACGGAATTCATCCTCGAGGAGGTCCGGTTTAACGTCGAGATACCGGATTATATTTTCTCAAAAGCGTCGTTGAGGAGATGATCAGGACCGCGTTTTCTTTGCTTTTTTCGGTTTTTTCAGGCGTTCTTTCCTGGGCAGCTTGACGACCGTGGTGTCGGCGATCTTATCATGCATCGTCATCCCTTGCCTGTTCCAGAGGACCTGCCAGAAACCCAGCGAAGCGAACAACCCTGAACAGACATAGCCGTGGGCGCGCTCAAAGCACTGGTACCATCCGAGCCGGGGCTTTCCCTCGAGGTCGACGACCTTCAAGCGGAATATCCTCTTTCCCAGCGTTTGCCCGCCGAATCGAAAGAAGAGCACAAAATAGAGAAGACTGATGAAATATTCCTTGATGATATTGAACATTTCATCAACGTAGATGAATCTGTGTTTATACCCGGCCGCAATGAGTTCTTTTTCATAGGCACGGTAGAGCTCTTCCGCCGACATTTCCTTGGCCCGTTCGTAGCCCTCCTCTGGAATCCTCTCTTTCAATATCTTAAGGAAAGAATATTTCAAGCTTCTCTCGTCATTCCTGTCCTCTTTCATCATGATCGAAAAGCCGGCTCCTTCTTTAAAAGCCTGAGAGGCTTGAGCGATAATCCCGGGTTCCCCGGTGGCCAGGGCCTTGATTTCGGAAATAGCCAAATACACAAACAGGGACAGCAGGCCGATGATCATCGCGTCAAAAACGAAGGCCAGGCCCCTGCGGAAGAAACCGGCCTGATCCGGACGGGCCTTATGCCGTGGAAACAGCCGCGACATCATGATCTTCTCTTCCCGTAGATTCTCGATGATTCGGGCGATGACAAACCCATGCTATTGTATTTTCATCCTAAAATGATCCACCCGGGATTGCAAGCAAAAAGAGGGGGGGCAAGTCCCGGCGTTTTGTCCGACAAGATAAGCATCCGGTGTGATGGCATCATTTTTTGAATTTGAGTACCATGTCCCATATTTGAAAACGAGGAGGGCGAGGATGAAGAGACGATCCGCGGGATTCATAATTATTTCTTTAGCTATAGCCACGCTCTGTCCACGTGCTTGGTGTCAGGAGAAGGCCGATCCGGCCGTTTTGACGCTGGAGCGGATCTTCTCCTCGGGCGAGTTCTCTCCGGAGCGCTTCGGCCCGGCCCGCTGGATGAAGGATGGGAAGTCTTATACCACGGTGGAGGATTCAGCGGTCATTAAAGACGGAAGAGACATCGTCATTTACTCTGCGGAGACAGGCAAGCGAGAGATCCTTATCCCGGCAACGCGGCTTATCCCGTCCGGGGAAACAAAACCTCTCCGGATCGATGACTACCAATGGTCGGCCGGCGGGAAGCGGATGCTCCTGTTTACGAACTCCCAGCGGGTCTGGCGGCAGAACACCCGGGGCGATTACTGGGTCCTGGATCCGGCTGCCGGGACGCTGCAGAAGCTCGGGACCGGTCTCGAGCCCGAGTCTCTTATGTTCGCCAAGTTCTCGCCCCAGGGAGACAGGATCGCCTACGTCTTCAAGAACAACATCTATGTCGAGGACCTCGCTTCCGGGAAGATCACCCCACTGACCAAGGACGGCAGCGGGACTCTCATCAATGGGACATTCGACTGGGTCTACGAGGAGGAGTTCGGCCTGCGGGACGGGTTCCGCTGGAGCCCGGACGGATCGGCTATCGCCTTCTGGCAGCTCGACAGCTCCGGCGTCAAAGAATTCCAGATGATCAATAACACCGACGGCCTTTACCCCCGCGTCATCACTTTCAAGTACCCCAAAGTGGGGGAGGCCAACTCGAGCTGCCGAGTCGGTGTCGTGAGCTCCTCGGGAGGCGAGGTGAGATGGTTCCAGGTCCCCGGCGATCCGAGCAATAATTACATCGCCCGGATGGAGTGGACGACAAATCCCCGGGAGATTATCCTCCAGCACCTCAACCGGCTCCAGAACAAGAACGAAGTGATGATCGGCGATGCGGCGAGCGGAGACGTCCGGACCCTCTTCACCGACAACGACGAGTGCTGGGTCGAAGTCTGTGACAGCGTCCAGTGGTTGGACAAAGGGCAGCGGTTCACCTGGTTGAGCGAGCGGGACGGCTGGAACCATGTCTATGTCGTTTCCAGGGAAGGCGATGTCAGACTCGTCACACCCGGCGACTTTGATGTCTTGAGCGTCGAGGCGGTGGACGAGAAAGGCGGCTGGCTTTATTTCATCGCTTCGCCCGATAATCCCACCCAGCGATATCTCTGGCGCCGGCGACTGGACGGACAGGGACAGCCCGAACGGGTGACGCCTGTCACCCAACCCGGAACCCATTCCTACGACATTTCTCCGACGGCGCAGTGGGCGTTCCACATCTATTCGGCTTTCGGCGTTCCTCCGGTCACCGAACTTGTGCGCCTTCCCAAACATTCGACGGTCCGGACGCTGGCGGACAATGATGAGCTCAGAGCCAAAGTTGATGCGCTGAAAAAAGCATCCGGAGAATTCTTCCGCATCGATATCGGCGACGGCGTCGAGCTTGACGGCTGGTGCCTCAAGCCACCCGGTTTCGACCCTCAGAAAAGCTATCCGCTCCTCATCTATGTTTACGGGGAGCCGGCCGGCCAGACCGTGCTCGACCGCTGGGACGGGAATCGCTACGTCTGGCACTTGATGTTGACCCAGCAGGGGTATATCGTCGCCAGCATCGACAACCGCGGTACCCCGGCGGCGCGTGGCCGCGCCTGGCGGAAGAGCATCTACCGGGAGATCGGCATCCTGGCTTCGGCCGACCAGGCGGCGGCGGTGAAGGCCCTCCTCCGGAAATGGCCTTATGTCGATCCCGCGCGTGTCGGCGTCTGGGGCTGGAGCGGGGGCGGTTCGATGACCCTCAACGCCATGTTCCGGTATCCCGACCTTTACAAGACGGGGATCGCCATCGCCTTTGTCAGCGACCAGAGGCTTTACGACACGATCTACCAGGAGCGCTACATGGATTTGCCGAAGGACAACGAGGAAGGATTTAAGAACGGCTCACCCATCACTTTCGCTTCACAGCTCAAGGGAAATCTCCTCATCATCCACGGGACGGGCGACGACAATGTCCACTACCAGAGTTTTGAAAAGCTCGTCAACGAACTTGTGGCCAACCGAAAGCGCTTCACGATGATGGCCTACCCCAATCGCTCCCACGGGATTTATGAGGGCGAGAACACGACCATGCATCTCTACGAGCTGATGACGAGGTATCTGCAGGAGAACCTGCTCCAGCCCTCCAAAGACTAGCGGAAAGCCGAAAATTCTTAGTCCGGGACCCGGCCTAGACGGGCTCAACTTCAAAGTAGAATTAATGACGAAGCTAATTTTCGCTTTTATATACGTCTCGACGATGACCGATTCTGAGGATTAGAATATCGTCACCCAACAATGCATAGATAACCCTATAATCACCTACACGGAACTTGCGAAGCCCGGCAAATTGCCTCCTGAGAACAGGCGTTGATTCCGGATTCTTGATGAGGGTTTCTTCTATTTGGTTAAGAATACGAGCCGCTTCAATCTTAGGAAGCTTTCTCAGATCACGATGTACGGACTTCTTGTAAACGATATTATAGGCCAAGGGACTTTCTTAGCTCTCTGCTTGAAATGACGGGATCGGTCTTGTCATGGAGCCGATCGAGTGCCACTTGGAGATCTGCGTAATCCTCCATATAGGACTCTAAGGCCTTCAGGATAATGAAAGACCGCGGCCTTTCAGTTTCTTTGGCAATGTTGTCCAGCTGCTCGGCAAGCTCTTTGGGCAGCCGAACCGATATTGCTGTAGTCATGGCATATCTCCTGTCACTATTGTATTACAATGTATACAAGAGCTGGAGATTTGTCAAGCCCTTTTTTAGGCGCCCTGCTGCAAAGGGAAGGGGAGATGTGGTCTTTCTTAGGGAGGACGGTATGAGACAAAAGAGTATCGCGGTTCGTCTTCCTGAAGGAGAGCACTGAGCGATTGACCCGATTTGTATTGAAGAGTAAGCAAAGGCTGAAATGAGAACAGTCTCTTGACAAGCCACGGATTACACCTTATTATGTGTATATCAAGGTGTAAAAATGAGGACCAATATCATGATTGATGACGCGCTCATGAAAGAAGCCCTGACACTTACTGGCATGAAAACGAAGCGGGACGTCGTTCAAAAAGCGCTCGAGGAATTCGTCCAGAACCTGAAGAAAAGGGATTTGCGGGAGATCCGAGGCAAGGTCCGGTTTGCGGCAGGTTATGACTATAAGAAAATGAGGTCCCGGTGATCCTGGTTGATACCTCGGTTTTGATCGATTTTTTCAAAGGACAAGATAATCCCGCCGTCCATAAATTTGGCCAGGTCATCGAACGGGATATCCCGTTTGGAATCAGCCCGGTCATTTTCCTGGAAGTTCTCCAGGGCGCGGCGACGGAAAGGGACTTCAAGGCGCTCAGGGAATACCTCGGAAGCCAGGTTTTCTATGACCTTAAAGATCGGCGGGAATCCTCTGCCCGGGCCGCGAAGATGTCGATCGAATTGCGCCGAAAAGGAATGTCCGTCAGAAGTACCATCGACTTCCTGATTGCGCAGACGGCTATCGACAATAACCTCTATCTCCTCCACAACGATTCCGATTTCGATCGGATAAAGAGAGTTTCATCCCTCAAGACATGGGATTAAAGGCGGGACGTCAAAATCGGGCGAAGCGCAGGCGCACCGTCTCCTGGATGCGGGCGCCTTTTTTGAGCAGCTTCCCCTTTCCATAGTTGTGCTCCCATTCCCACCAACCGGCGTTCGTGCCGCCGTACCAGCCGTTGACGTGGAGGGAAATGCGATCTGTTTCCATCGTCGCCCGGGCATCCTGCTTCCCGTCGGAGAGAACCAGAATGCCGGCTCCGAGGCATCATGCGCACGGCCATTTTTCCTCCTTTTTGGCCGTCGGGAATGGTAGGTCGAGGCGGGCCAGATGTCAATTCGCACACATCAGGCAAAAGCCCTGTATAGTTAACGTGCCGCTTTTCTATGGAGGCAAGTACCGACCCGAAGAGTCGGCGAAATACCTTCCGTCATATCAATATCGCCCTTTGAGAACATTGCCTTGTGGAGAAACTGGGGTCATCAGGCTGCCATAGCGCTTGACATGCGCCGATGGTTTTATATAAAATTAGACATATAGATATAAGCATTAATATAATTAGATTATTATGTACATAGCCTGACTTTTTGCATATTCTAAACAAGGAGCAAAAAGATGCCCAATACGCAAATGAGAAGAATTAATCTGGATATTTCGTCCCTACAATATGAAGAGATAACAAGGCTCATGGCGGAAAAGGGCATGAAGTTGAGTCATTTTATCAGGGAGGCGGTGGACGACTATATCGCCAGGATCAAGCGGGAAAAGCTCGAAGAGGAGCTGAAACAAGGGTATCTGGCTAAATCGAAGCTGAATATCGAGATTTGTCGAGAATTCGAGCCCGTGGACGGAGAAAACGTCTGATGGAGACTGAGCTCAGACGGGGGGATGTCGTCTGCGTGAACCTGAATCCGACGATCGGTTCGGAAACAGGGAAAGTCAGGCCGTGTGTCATCATCCAGAATGACGTGGGGAACAGGTATTCGCCTGTTACTATAGTGGCCGTGATCACAGGTCAGAAGCGCTTATCCCAGAAGTATCCGGTGGATGTATGGGTGGAAAAAGGAGCGGAGGGGCTAGACATTCCGAGCATTGTCCAGTTGGATCAAATAAGAACGGTCGATAAGAAACGTCTCGTCAGAAGACTCGGGCATTTCAGCGATTCGATCATGAAGGAAGTTGACCGCGCCATCCAAATAAGCTTGGCCTTGGGTTGAGTTTTTGCCTCCCCCCATTCATGATTCATCGGCTTCGATCTCCTTGAGCTTAATGGCCAGGCGCTTCGGGGAGATCGGGAAGGCGGTCTTAAGTTCCGGCGCGAATAGCGACACCTTGAACTCCTCGACCATCCAGCGGTATTCGTCGATAAGTTCCTTTCTCTCCGGTGAAGTTTCCGGCGCCTTTTGCCTTGAGCGGCCCTTCTCGGCGAGGTCATTGCACTCGATTCTTCGAAGGGCATCGACAAACGGCCGCACCTGTTCGGCCTTTTTCCGGTCTTTCTCAAAGTCAACCTTCCCCCGACCCAGGCGCATCCGGAGCGCCTCCAGGTAACGCGGGATATGAACAAGTCGTTCAAGGGAATAGACGTCTAGGAAGCTTTTGGGGACGAGAGCCTCGAGTTCTTCCTTGACCTCCCGGCAAAGCGCGGCCGCGGCGCGGCTCGATCCGGCGGCCTGCTCGACCTGCTGGATGGCCTGTCGTGTCTCCTGGTAAGTATCGAAGATCTTGAATGTCGCCTCCCGCAGGGCGTGGCTCTTTTCGAACAAAGAGCGCATCACCGTCTCCCCATAGGCATCGAATTCCTCCCGGCTGCGGAGGTTCTTCCGGAAGATCTCCCGTTTGATGTTTTCCATCATTCCCTTTTCGACAGCCGTCTTGCCCCCGAAATAAAGCGCCGTCCTCCCGTATTCCTCGAAGACCACAAGATACCGGCGCAGGAATTCCACGTCCTTGGCGAATTTGGCCGCCAGGAGCGTTTCGACGCCCCTGAGATGCGAGGACAGGGCTTCCTCGGGTTTGCTGAAAAGCCGGATGTTGACGCCCTTTTCTCCGGGCTCCAAGCCCGGATACGCCGTCATGAACATCCCAACGGGAACGCTCTCAGGGAGCGGGCCGAAATTCCAGGATTCGCAGCCCTCCCTCTCCCATTTGGCGCGGGCGGTTTTCCAGTCTGTCGACTGCTCGGGGACAAAGGGAACCGCGCCGGCCCGCCGGAGCACCTCGATATTCCGGCTGGCGGTTAGCTCGCGACCTTCGGGGTCGACGACCGCCACCCGCATCTTCAGGTGGCTGGGGATATCGGTGCCGGCCCAGCGCGAGGCGGGGATATCCACCCCGAACCTTTTCTTGACGAACTTGGCCAGCGTCTCGTAGAGCGAAGGGTCGGTGAGCCGCATCTCGCGGGCGATCGTCTCGGCTGTCTCGGCAAAAGGCATCAACCGCTTCCGGTCGGCCTTGGGGAGACTTTTGATCAGGGCCGCGATCTTGTCCTTGAACTGGCCCGGCACCCCCCATTCCAGGGCTTCGGAGGGGATGGCGGCGATCTGGCCGAAGGGTATTCGCAGGGTCACGCCGTCGACCTCGTCACCTGGCGAAAATCGGTAAGAAACTGGAAATTGCCGCTCGCCCAGGGGGAACTCGTCCGGAAAACCCCGGAGCTCTTCCTCGTCGAGGGCGGAAAACAGAAGATCCTTCTCGCTCATCCGCAGGAACTCATCGCCGCCCGCCTGGCGGATCCTTTTTTCCAGGCCGCGGAGGTCGTAGACACCGGCCAGGCGCCGGGAGTAAAAATCGGCGACCGCCGCTTCGGGGACCATGATATCGCGCCGCCGCAGCTTCTCTTCCATCTCCCCGACCTTTTTCTGCAGGTCCAGGTTGTGCCGGAGGAAAGGCGGCGGGTCTATGACGTCGCCTTCGGCCAGGGCCTGGTTGACGAAGATCTTATGCGCTTCGTCGGGATCCTTGGGTCCGAAGGCGACATCCCGGTCGGTGACGATCTCCAGCCCGAAGAGCGTCACCCGTTCCTTGGCGCGCACTTCGCTCCGTTCCTTGTCCCAGCGGGGTTCGGAATAAGAATACCGGCACAGGTCTCCGCCCAATTCTTCGAGCCAGGCCGGGTCGATCTTGGCGGCCGTGCGGGCGAAAAGACGCGATGTCCTGACCACCTCCGCAGCGACGATCCACGGCCGTGACTTGCCGAACAGGGTGGAGCCGGGGAAGACCATGACCTCGCGCCCTTTGGCGGCCTGATACAGACTCTTTTCTTTGTGAACGGCGATGTTGGAGAGAAACCCGCTCAGGATGGAGCGGTGGATGCCCGCATAGAGAGCGGGTGTCGTCTCCCTTCTTTCGGCCCGTCCCCACTTGATTCCCTGCTCTTTCAGGATCGAGACGATCTGGTCGTGGACAAAGCCCCATTCCCGCATCCGGGGATAGGAAAGATAATGTTCGAGACAGAATTTTCTCTGTTGGCTTTTCGAGGCCGGGTTCTCGGCGATGCAGTGAAAACGCTGCCAAATATTGAGAAGCGTCAGAAAATCGGAATCCGGATGGGCGAACGAAGCCTGAGCCTGGTCGGCCAGGGCGGCCTTGTCCGGGGGCCTCTCTCTCGGGTCGCGGATGCTCAGGACGGAGGCGATGACGGCGACCTCAGGCAGGCATCCCTCTCTCTCCGCTTCGAGAAGCATCCGCGAAACCCGGGGGTCGAGCGGCATCGGGGCCATCCGCCGGCCCAGCGGAGTGAGCTCGTACTCTCGTCCGCTTCGGATAATAGCCTCCAACTCCTGGAGGGTCTCGTAGCCGTCCTTGATGTTGCGGGGATGAGGCCGGTCGACGAAGGGAAATTCGGCGGGATGCCCCAGGCCCAGATAAATCATCCTCAGGATGACCTCGGCCAGGTTTGAGCGGAGGATCTCGGGAGGGGTGAACTCGGACCTCGCCTCGTAATCCTCCTCTGCGTATAGCCGGATGCAGAGCCCTTCCTGGACGCGGCCGCAGCGGCCCTTGCGCTGGTCGGCGCTGGCCTGAGAGACAGGGCTTATGGGGAGGCTGTTGATCCGGGTGCCCGGCTGGTACTGGGAGATGCGGGCCAGGCCGGTGTCGATGACATACCTGATGCCGGGGATAGTCAGCGATGTCTCGGCGACGTTTGTGGCCACGACGATCTTCGGCCCCGACACTGAATAGACGCGACCCTGCTGGGCGGTGGGCAGCCGGGCGTAGAGGGGGAGGATGGTAGTGGCGGCGAAGTGCTTTCCTTCCAGCTTCTCGCAGGTCTCGAGGATGTCCTGTTCGGTCGGCATGAAGATGAGGATGTCGCCGCCCTGCCTGCGGGATTTGAGCTTGTCGACGGCCCGGACCGCCATGTCTACGTAATCGCCTTCGTCAGTGTCCTTGGAGAAAATTTCGGGGGGCATGTACTCAACTTCTACCGGGTACATCCGCCCGCCGACGTGGATGACCGGAGCGCGGCCGAAAGCCCCAGAAAACTTTTCGGTGTCGAGTGTCGCCGAGGTAATGATCACCTTGAGCTCGGGGCGGGTATCGAGAAGGGTCCGGGCGATTCCCAGGAGGAAATCGATGTTCAGGCTCCGCTCGTGAGCCTCGTCGATGATGAGGGTGTCGTATTCGGTCAGGCGGCGGTCGGACTGGGTTTCGGCGAGGAGCATGCCGTCGGTCATGATCTTGATATAGGCCTCGCGGGGCGTTCGGTCCTGGAAGCGGATCTTGTAGCCGACCGAACGGCCGATCGTCTCGCCGAGCTCCTCGGCGATGCGGTGGCCGATGGTGATGGCCGCGATCCGGCGCGGCTGGGTGCAGGCGATCTTGCCGGCGACGCCGCGGCCGGCCAGGAGGCACATCTTGGGGATCTGGGTGCTCTTGCCGCAGCCGGTCTCGCCCGAGATGATGAGGACGGGGTGGTTCTTTATGGCGCGCACGATCTCGTGCCGCTTCGCCGTGATCGGAAGGGCAGGAGGGAAATGAACCCGGGGTTTGTTGCGCAGGCGCTCCGTCCGCTCCCTGGCCGATTGCTCGAGCCGTTTTTCGAGGCTCAGGAGCTCCGCTAGGAGCCCCTGTCCACCCCTGCGGCTCTGCCGGAGATTGTAAAGCTTTCGGCTCGCCCCCGCCCGCTCGCGCAGCATCGCCTTGGGCAAGAGAGTCCGGATTCTTCGGATAAGCTGTGCTGTTTGACCCTGCCCTCCTGTCGTTGACGGCATTTATTTTTTCCTGGTTTGCAATATCTTGCCCTATTTTATTACAATTGCCTCAATCTTTCATCGGGATGCAATAATGGAAGAAATCTTGGCCATCATCGGCGACGTCTGGTTTATCGGCCCCACAGTCACGTGACGATCCGCCTATCTGAGCGGTTCATAATAAGAAGAAGGAGGTATGACCATGGAGGGTGATATTTCAATCCGTTGGGGCTGGCTCAAGGCGATGTATGTCTACACTCTTGTCGTTTCCGGCAGCGTCGGCTTGGGGATGATTCTGCTTCCCGGCACAGTTCAGGCTGTTTTTCGTTATCCCCCCCAAGATCCCGTCATGTTCAGACTTTGTGGGAGTCTTTTCTTGGCTCTCGGGCTTGTCTCTATTCTTGGGCTTCGCTCACCGCTGAAGTTCGCTCCCGTTTTGTTATTGGAGCTGGTTTATAAGCCGATCTGGCTGGTCGCTGTGGCCTTGCCGCTTTTCCTGAAGGGGCAGTTTCCCTTTTATGTTGTTTTTATGTCTGTGATCTTTCTCACCTTCATCATCGGAGACCTGATCGCTATCCCGTTTTCCTACCTGTTCTCGAAAAAGAGAGGGCTGAATAAGTTACATCATTATGAGGACTCCTCTTAGCGCTTCAGGACTCCGGAGAATGATGAAAATCCCCCTCCTCCCGACCTCCTCCCACCGGGGGAGGAGGATATATGGATTGTCCTCCATTTTCCTCCCCTTGAGGTGGTTTCTCCGCCTTTCTCCTCCCCCTCGGTGAGGGAGGATAGAGGAGAGGGGGATTTTCTAGGCCATCTCCATCTGGCCTGTCACGGCCCTTCTTTTTTATCCTGAGCGAAGAGAAGCCAGGGGAAGTGAAAAGCAAGTTGGAGAGGCGATACAACTTTTTTAGGACAAAATCCGTCTAATAAGTGAAAGTGGAGATTTCCATGATATGAGGAGGCTTAGCGTGCAGAAAAACAAAAAACTGTTTGCCAGCATTTCCCCCTTTTTGTTATGTGTTTATTCGCTGGCCTCTCCCCCGCCCGTCCAGCTTCGCTCGGCGGCGGAGATCCTGCGGCCTTATGTCGAGGATTTCCGGAGTGACCCCGCCGCCGCGGCTCAGCCACAGGCCGCTTCGAATTTGGACATTCGCCTCGTGACCGATGAGGCCGACGCCGTCCTGTCTATCCTCCAGAAAATGAAGTCCGGCGGCCCTGTCGCTGCGGTTGATTGGGAGCGCCTTTTTTCGACCGAAGGTTATGTCCGGCTGAAGAAGCGCGAGTCCAAAAATAAGCGGTCTTTTGAGGACGCGGAATTCCGGGAATTCGTCCTGTCCTCGGAACTCCTGGTGAAGACGGATGCGCTCGCCGAAACGCTCGCCCGCTGGAAACGAGCCGATTTGAGAGCGGCAGCAGATCGAGCGCTAGCCTATCTTCCTTCAGACACAACCATCCGGGCCAAGGTCTATCCCGTCATCAAACCCAAGACCAACAGCTTTGTCTTCGAACTTGAAACCGACCCGGCCATCTTTCTCTATCTGAATCCTGAGATGAACGCGGCTCAATTTGAGAACACCGTGGCCCACGAACTCCATCACATCGGCCTGGCGGCCGCATGTCTTCCGGTCTATGAAACCGAACAATTAAAGGCAAAACCGGCAGAGGTACGGACCGTGCTCGAATGGATCGGGGCGTTCGGAGAGGGAGTGGCCATGCTGGCCGCCGCCGGAGGACCGGACATCCATCCTCACGCTGTCAGTTCGGCCCCGGACCGGGAGAGATGGGACAAGGACATGGCTAATTTCAGCGCAAACCTGAAGAAAGTGGAGGGCTTCTTCCTGGATGTGCTTGACGGCAGGTTGAAAGAGGAGGAGGCGATCAGAGAAGTGGCCTTCTCGTTTTTCGGTATTCAGGGACCCTGGTACACCGTCGGCTGGAAGATGGTGGTCGTGATCGAAAAGACCTTCGGACGGGCCAAACTCATCGACTGCCTTTGTGATCCCGCGGCTCTTCTAACTGCCTACAACGAGGCCGCAGCCAAACATAAAGCATTGAGCGACGAATCCCTTGCGCTCTGGTCGCCGGAACTTTTGAAGCGTCTGGACTTGCCATAACACCATTTTTGAACCTTTGAATCCGCGGGGAAGGAGCTTCTCAGAGGCCTGGAAGAGCTCTGTATGGGTGAGTGTTCGGAGCCCCTTCAAGGCCTTCAGAATCGCCGCCCGCATGACTTCATACTTTTCCTTAGCTTCCTTGATCGCCCGTGTCTTTTTCATTGTTCTCAATCATCGTTTTCGTTCTGATGTAACCCCACGTGATTTATGACACCTTCAGCTTAGTCTCCCCCTCACCTCTATCCTCTCCCGCCAGAGGAGAGGAAAATACTTTTGGGCATCGGGCAAACCGCCGGCAAAGCAAATCTTCCTTAATTCTTTTTTTGCATTTCTAAGAATTCTCTGATCCGGGTGACGGCGGCTTCGGCCTCGGCCTGAACTCGCTCGACGGAGAGCAGCGATTCGGCCAGGGCGAGCGCATCGGGGCAGGCGAAGTCGGGCAGCGTCCCGAGGACCAGTTTTATCTCCTCCGGCCGCGGCGCAAGGTTTAGGGCTATCATGAGGGATTGCACCGCCGCCGCAGGCGATTGGTATTTCTCCAGCCCGATCATCCGGACATAGCCGCGCAGGGCCAGCACCTGATGGGTCAGGTCCTTCGATCTTTGGGCGATAGCCAGTACGTCTTCGCGCGGTGTGGCGCTCGGCCAATCGGCCAGCGCCCGGATAACGGCGTCTTGGATCGCGGCATTCTCTTCCTGGAGGGCGGTGCGCAAGAGGGTTAAGGAGCTGTCGTCGCCGATCTTGCCCAGGGTTCTATAGAGAAGACAACGCTTCTTAACATCGGTTACCGGTAGCACTTTCGAATTCGGCAGGGGCGCCAACAAACCTTCGACCGCTAAAGCCCGCGAATAGGGATCGCTGACCTTCCGGGCGAGCGCGGCGATCGTGTTCTCCATCTCTTCTTGGGCCGTCTCATCGCTCATCTCCAGAAGAATGTCCAACAAAGCGGGGATATCTGTGGGCGAGGCGACGGCCTTCAGGGCTTTGACCGCCTCCAGGCTGTTCTGGAGTGAACCCGACCCGGCCAGGGTCATCAGGTGGTTTTTTCCGGCGGTGATGCGGCGCTCGCCGACGGCCCGGATGAGCTCGTTCTTGGCGGATTCCCCGGGAAAGCCGGCCAGGCCGAAAAGGACGGTCTTGTCGATATCCTTTCCCGGAAGCGTCCCCAGGCCGGCGCGGGCGGCGAGTTGTTCCTCGCCCCGGGAGCCGGCCGCGCGCTCAACCAGAAACCGGACGGTCGCGGCATCGCCCACTTTGGCCAGAGCTTTAAGGGCGGCAATCCGAACAGCCGGAGAGGGGCTCTTGGCGGCGCTCAATACGGCGGCCTGGACCGCTTCTTTCGGGTAGTTCACCAGGACGGCGAGAAACTGGACCTGGCCGGCTTCCGGGATCTTCACCAGGAGATCTGAGATCGGGGCGATCTCGGATTCCTTGAAGACGATCGGCACCAGGCCGATAGCAGGTTCGTGCATTTCTTGAGAGCCGCGGGCCAGGGTGTCGATGATCATGCGGGCGGCCTCTTCTCTTTCGGCTGCCATGATCCTTCCCTTGAGGGCGGCCTGCCGGAGGACGACGGGGAGGAGCGGCGGCTGCGGGTTCAGGATCTTCCCGAAGATCCCGTCGGCCGAATTGTAATCCCTCGAGGCCAGAAACTCCTCGGCACAGCGCAGCAGGGGAGAAGCGATATCGGTCTTGAGCGATTCCTGAGCCTTGTCAAAGGCTCCGGCGAGGGCCGCAGCCGCTTCCCGGCCGCCGATCTTTCCCAGGGAGGTAGCGGATGCGGAGGCGATGGCGGTCTCCTGGTCGTTGAGGAGGAGGGCCAAAGCCTTGACCGCTCCTGGTGTCTTCCGCTCGCCGAGGGAGGAGATGATCCCGAGCTTGACTTCATCCTGCGCCTTGTTCAGAGCGTCGAGCAGGGCTTTGTCGGCTGCCGGGCCGGGGATCTTCTCGAGCACGTACCGGGCCATGTCCGAGGTCTCGTCCTGGAGGAGCAATTTTTCGAGCGTCGGCACCGATTTTTCACTTCCGATGAGTCGGAGCTGTCGGCAAACGGCCAGTTTGGCGCCGGAGTTGTTGCTCCTATCCAGAAATTCCAGCAACCTTTCTTCACTGTCGGCTTGCGCTTCCTCGGCGTTCCGGTGATTCAGGATGTATTCCCTGAGGCGATAGAGGACTTCCTCGTTCCGGCTGTATGCAAATGAGTCCAGATCTTTGAGGATGGCTTCGAGCGAAGGAGGACGGTATCCCGGCCGGCGGCGGACGTCCTCGGGCGTCGAAATGTCCCGGCTGGTGGCGGGAAAATCGGCGGGGACTTTCTGGGTCACTCTTCCCGTGGCCGCCCATTCGGCGCCGCGCTGGAGGGTGACGATGAACCCGACGCACTCGAGCGCCGGATGGGGGCCTTCCGGTCGGGCATGTCCGAGCACGGTATGGAAGACGCGGCCCGCACCGTAGTTTACAGTGAAAAGCACGGGCTCATCGCGTCCGCTGCCGCTCTCTTCCGGCGCAAAATAGGCCGTCGCCAGCACGGTCAAGTTCTTGGCCGGGCCGCGCAGCAGGCCGTAGAGCTCGTCGCCGGCGTGCATCCAGCGGGGAGGCAGGCCCGCCGTGATGGGGTGATCGGGAGTCCGGTTGACGATCAGAAAAGGGTGTTCGGGGCCGTGATATCCGCACACTCCCGGCTCTGTGTCCCGGACGATCCGGCCGTCTTTCCAATAAACGTAGGGGCCCGCCTTTTCGGTGCGGTCTCCCCAGCCGGCCAGGCCGATGATCTCGTTGTATTCCGGCCATTCCGGGAAACTGTTGTTGGCCGAATGATAGACAACGACACCGCCGCCGTTTTTTACGTATTCGACGAATGCTTTCTGCGTGGCGGCCGGCCAGGCATCCCCGCTGTAGTCGAGGACGACGAGCCCGTAGGCCGGAAAATTCGGCCGGAAACCGCTCATTTTGGCCTTAGCGGGCGGGCTGACGGTGATGTCCACGCGGAAGAGGTCGGTGTCCTCGAGGATCTGTTTGATGACGGCACTCGTCGTCTTCCAGTCGTGGTAGTTCTGGCCGGTGACGATGAGTGTCTTTATGGGAGTCGCAGCTTCCTGAGCGCTGAGAACGGGGGAGAGGAGCATCGAAAACAGGGAAGTCAGGAAAACGGCGGCCAGCGCCGCGCCCGGAATCATTTTCTTTTGTGTTTTCATATTCGCCTTCCTTCGCCGCCTCACTGGGGCAGAACCCAGGGCTTCCGGTAGGCCCGGCTGAGGAGCCGCTCGGCCTCCGGGTTGTCGATGATCGTCTCTGTCGCCGGGTCCCAGCGGATTCTGCGTCCCAGCTCGATGGCGATGACGCTCAGATGGCCGACGCTGGCCGAGCGGTGGGCGACCTCGGCCGGGGCAATGGTCAAGGCGCGGGTCTTGACGCAGTCGAGGAAGTTTTGGTAGTGGTCGGTGCTTTTATAAAGCCGGATCTCGTTCGGGCCGATGACCTCGTTGACGAGGTCCTCGGGATAGGTCTCGAACTTGCCCCGGTCGACATAGACCCAGCCGTATTCGCCGATCCACCGGGTGCCGCCCCGGATATCCGGATGGCCGCCGGCGATGACCATCGGCGTGCCGTCAACGTATGTGGCGGTCACGCGGTAGCGGAGGGCGCTGTTGTAGATCCCGCTGGTGGGGAATTCGCCGCGGCCTTCGACCTCGACCGGGCCGGTGAGGTCCCAGCCCATGCCCCAGTGGGCGATATCGCCGTGGTGACCGATCCAGTCCATGAGCTGGCCGCCGCCGAAGTCCATGTTCCAGCGCCAGTTCATGTGGACGCGGGCCTTGCAGTAGGGGGCGTAGGGCGCCGGTCCGATCCACTGCTCGTAATCGAGCTCGGGCGGCGGCGGCGTGATGGCCTCCTGGCCGAACGTGCGGGCGAAATCATAGTGTCCTTCGGGCAGGCCGACTTCGATCCGGAGAACCCGGCCGATCCTTCCGTTTCGGACAAGCTCGCAGGCGGGACGGAATTTCTCGACCGAGCGCTGCCAGGAGCCGGTCTGCCAGACGCGGCCGTAGCGCTTGATGGCGTCGCACATGGCCCGGCCTTCGCGGAGACTGTGGGAAAATGGTTTCTCGGCGTAGATGTCCCAGCCGGCCCGGGCGGCGGCGATGGACAGGAGGGCATGCCAGTGGTCGGGCACGGCGATCGAGACCGCGTCGATGTCCCGGCGGAGCAGCAGGTCGCGGAAATCCGAGTAGGCGGCACAGTCGCTGTTGCCGTACTTCTCATCGACGATCGCCTTGGCCTCGGCAAGGTGGTTCTTATCGATATCGCAGACCGCCACCCACTGAACCTCCTCCTTGCCCAGGAAGGATTCCATGTTGGGGATGCCCATCATGCCGAACCCGACGCCGGCCATAACGATGCGATTAGACGGGGCCACGGCGCCCGAAAGGCCCAGCGATGAAGCTCGGACGATCATCGGGAAACCTGCGACACCGGCGACGGTCAGGGGGATCGTCTTTAAAAACTCACGACGTTTCATCTTTCTCCTCCCAATTTGGGGACACCATATCAATTTCTGATTTGGCTCTGCGTTTTTGGCGAATAATCTGTTCGCCTGTCGCTTCTTCTATATATATAGTGAACGCCAGGCCGGCAATTGGCGAATATCAATTCGGAAAATGATATGCTGTCCCCATTTTAAACGAGCGGGGTGAAGCCCGGGACGGCTACGGGGTCGACCGGATTCGGACCGAACTCGAAATTTTTCGGCGTCAGGTCAAGCTCGGAGCTGTTCATCGCCCAGTCCCAATTGATTGCCCGTCCGGTATAGGCGCTCATCCGACCGATGATGGCGCACATCGTGCTCTCGGCTACGCGCCGTCCCTCGTTGAGCGGCTTCCCGCTGCGGATCGAGGCGATGAGGTCGGAATGCTCTTGAACATACGGATTGATCTCCTCGCCCTCGAACTTCCAGGCGGTCGCGCCCGCGATCTCCCCATAGCCGAAGGCGACCCCGTTGGTTCCGACCAGCCGTTCCTCGACCCGGTCGGCCGCGCCCTTGGTTTGGCGGCACATGCTCATCACCCGGACGCCGTTGGGATACTCGTACTCAACGGCGAAATGATCGTAGATGTTGCCGAACTCGGGTCCCGTCCGTGCCTGTCGACCGCCCATGCCCATCACCTTCACCGGGAGCGCCCGGAATGCCCAGTTGATGACGTCGATGTTATGGACGTGCTGCTCGACGATGTGGTCGCCCGAAAGCCAGGTGAAATAGAGCCAGTTCCGGCACTGCCACTCCATCTCCGACATGCCCGCCTCTCGCGGTTTCACCCAGAGGTCGCTCTGGTTCCAGTAGCACTGCCCGCCGACCAGTTCTCCGATAGCGCCCTCATGGATCCGCCTCATGATCTCGAGGTAACGCGCCTGGTGGCGGCGCTGGGTGCCGGCGACGATGGCCAGCCCCTTCTTCATCGCCAGGTCGGCCGAGGCAAGGACGGAGCGGATGCCGACGGGATCAACGGCCACCGGCTTCTCCATGAAGACGTTTTTGCCCCCCTCGACGGCCGCCCGGAGCTGCATCGGCCGGAACCCGGGAGGAGAGGCCATGATAACCAGGTTTACTTCCGGCAGGGCGGACAGCTTCTTAAAGCCGTCAAACCCGGAGAACATCCGTTCCGGCGTGACCTTGACTTTGTCCGGATGGATCTCCTTAATCTTCTCCAGTGAGCTTTCGATGCGGTCCTGGAAAAGGTCGAACATGGCCACGACCTCGGCACCCGGTGAGGAATTCAGGCAGTCGATGGCCGCTCCGGTGCCGCGGCCGCCGCAACCGACGACGCCGGCGCGAATCGTGTCCGAGCCCGCGGCGTAGGCTCCCGAGATGCGGGGCAGCGCCGCCGCCAGCGAAGCCGCCGCCGTCGTCTTGATAAATTCTCGTCTTTTCACTTATTCCTCCTATTCATTGAGCAAGCAAATAAAGCGGGTGGCATGGCGCCAGTCCCCGAGCGACCGAGCGGAATGGTGGCGGGTGGGTGGGTCTTGAGCGAGGGCGGAGGGGATGCGCCATGACAGGTCCCGCTTTATTTCTAGCTGACTTCTCCTAAAAATCATCACAGGCGCGGTAGGCCTCGATCACGGCCCGCTCGCCCTGTTTGCCCTCCAGGCTTTGTCCATGCTCCATGCAAAGGACGCCCTGGTATCCCTTTTTATGGAGATACTTGAAGATATTCTTGTAGTTGATCTCGCCGCTGGTCGGCTCCTTCCGGCCGGGATTGTCGCCGATGTGAAAAGCGGCCAGCTCGTCCCAGGCTATCTCGATGTTTGGGATAAGGTTGCCCTCGCTGATCTGCTGGTGGTAGAGATCGTCAAGGATCTTGCAGGAAGGGCTGGCTACGGCCCGACAGATCTCGTAGGCCTGGGGGATTCGCGTCAGGAAGAGGCCGGGATGGTCCCTGGGATTGAGGGGCTCGAGGACCAGGATGAGGCCGGCGGGCTCGCAGATCTCCGTGCAGGTCCTCAAGTTGTCGATGACGTTGGCTGTCTGGTATTCCCAGGCCAGACTTTCGTCATACCTCCCCGGGACGACCAGCGCCCAGGGGCAATTGACCCGCTTGGCCGTCTCGACACCCCGTTTCATAAGGTCAAGGAGCATCCTGCGGACTTCGGGGCCTTGGGTTACGAAGCTCTTCACTTTGAAATCGGCGTAGAGGACGAACGGCCCCAAGGTCATTTCCCGCTTGGCCAGTTCCCGGGCGATGAGCTCCTGTTCGGCAATAGGACGGCTCATGATGCCGTTGTCGAACATGGCGCTGAACCCCTCGTCGGCCGCGAACTGGACCTGGGCGGCGAGGTCTTCACCGGCGTGGTTTTTAAACTGGCCGAAGGAAGGCGCGTATTTCAACTTGAAGCGCCCTCCCTTCGGCGCCTGACCACTCAGATCAGCTGCCCGGAGCATTCCGGGTCCGGCGGCGGCGAGCGCCGCGGCCGCGCCCAAAGCCCCGGTCAGAAGTTCCCTCCGTTTCATGGACAGCCTCCTTTCATGAACTCACTAATCCTTTATAGCAACGGCCCGCGAAAATCAACCGCTCTTTAAAGCTATATTAAACATATAGACTTCATAATGGGGTGCGGGGGCCAAGGGCGGCCTCCTCCCCCCATTGGAATCACCCAGACGGAAATGCTGGCCCGTTCATTGCCGGGTGTTTTTCGGGAATTGACACGGATGTCCGGATGTCGCAATATACATCTCTGATCCACCGCCCGTCGCGATGATCCATGGATGATCCAATCGACACCCTGAACCGGCCGGCCACCCCGGTCGTCCTCACCAGGCCCGGGCATTCGATCTCGCGACAAGATATCGATCCCAACGCCCTGAAGGTCGTTTACCGCCTCAACCGGCTCGGGTTCACGGCCTACATCACCGGAGGAGCGGTCCGGGACCTGCTGTTGGACCGCCCGGCCAAGGATTTCGATGTCGTCAGCAACGCCCGTCCCGGGCAGATCAAGAAGCGCTTCGCCAACGCCTACGTCATCGGTCGGCGCTTCCGCCTGGTCCACGTTCATTTCAGCGGCGGCAAGACCATCGAGGTGGCGACCTTCCGGCGGGCCGTCGAACGGCCCGAGGAGAAGGCTCCGGACGGCGAGAGCCCGCCCCCCAGTCCCTACGGGACTCCCGAGGAAGACGCCTTCCGCCGGGACATCACCATCAACGCGCTGTTCTATGATGTCATCAATGACGCCGTCCTCGATTATGTCGGGGGGCTCGAGGACCTGGCCCGCAAGACGGTCCGGGTCGTCGGCAACCCGGCGGAGCGGTTCACCGAGGACCCCGTTCGGGTTTGGCGGGTCCTCCGCCATGCCGCCCGCCTGGGTTTCGGCGTCGAGGAAACCGCCGAACGGGAGATCCCCGTCCACGCCCACCTGATCGCCGCCTGTTCCGGGGCGCGCCTCTACGAAGAACTCAACAAAGACCTCGCCTACGAGACCAGGCCCGTCATGGAGGCGCTCCGGGAATTCGGAATCCTCCGGCATATCTTCGGCAGGGCGGGTGAAGCGTACGAGACCGATGCCGGACTGTTCTCCGAGCTGAGCTCGATCCTGGAGGTCGTCGACCGGGCCAAATCGGCGGGAGTTCCCCTGTCTCCCGAGGAGATGTACGCCGCGCTTTTCTGGCCCTGGGCAAAGCCCCTGTTCGGAGAGAGCGGAGTCGATTTCCAGAAAATCCTCAACGATGCGTTTCATGAGGCCGGGATGCGAGTCAACATCCCCCGCGCCCTCCGGGCCGACTTCAACCAGATCCTGATCATCGTCGCCGCCATGGAAGAGGCTCTCCGCACAGGGAAAATGCGCTGGTCCCTGATGCGAAGACCCCTTTTCGGTCAGGCGACGAGGCTTCACTTCCTGATCTTCAAAGGCCGACCGCCGGCCAAGGACGAATCTTTTGAAGCCCTGTTCCAGCAGGTCTTTCCTTCAGAAGGGACGGAGCGCAAGCGGAGGAGGCGCCGGCGGAAACGGCGCTACCGCGAACCTGTTGAGGGAAAGCCCCTCTGAGTCCCTGCCCGCACAGGATAATCACAAAGTCAGTTTCACGCCACCCTGGATGGAGAAGCCGGGCGTGCCGTAGCCATACACCTGCACATATCGTGCGTTGAGGATGTTGTCCAGGCGGATGAAGAACTGCATATTTCGCCCAGTCTCGTAAGAAATCACCGCAGAGAGGAGTGAATAAGCCGGAAGGGTGACAGACAGGGCCGGCCAGGCAGAATAATTCATGTCCCCCCTCCGGCCGATATGGTCAAAGGAGACGGCGGCCGTCCACCTGGTCAGAAATGAAAAAGCGAGGCGGGTCGAGAGCATGTCCCCCGGCCTTCTCAGGAGGCGGGTGTCGTGAGTCTTGTCCCTGGCTTCGAGGCGGGAATAGACCAGGTTAAACGAGAGGGCCTCCCAGGGCCGGGCCGAGAATTCGGCCTCCACTCCTCTGGTCTCCGCCCGCCCGATGTTGATGTATCCCTGGATGACGGAGAAATCGATCAGGTTCCTGAAGTCGTTGTGGAAATAGGTAACGGTCGCCCGCGCCCTTCCGCCGAAGAAGGGCTGCTCGACCCCGGCGTCCCAGCCCAGCGAACGCTCGGGCCTGAGGTTGGCGTTCCCGATCGGGCCGAAGACCGTTCCGGGCGCATAAAGCTGGTAGAGAGAGGGGGACTTGAAGCCGGTGCCCAGGCTCGCTCTGATCTTTGTTTGGGAGGACTCGATGATATAGGCTGGAGCCAGGCGGTAGGTGACGGCGCCTCCGGTCCGGCTGTGGCGGTCGTAGCGGAGCCCGGCAGTGGCAAAAAAACGGCCGGCGACCCGGAGGGAATCTTGGAGATAAAACCCGAGGGTCTCGGCCTTCTGGAGGGGGAAGAGGCTCGAATACGACCCCCAGAGGCTCTCCGACAGGTAGTCCGATTCTCCTTGCTCCTTTTCGTAGGTGAGGCCCGCGGTCATTGTATGAGCGGGATGGAGGAAGACATTGTTCTGCCAATCGAGAGTGAACATCCGCCCTGCGAAAAGCCCTTCCTCGGCCTCGCCGGGATGGTATTCGTCGGGGCGGTTGCGGTGGGAACGCCGGGAGTCGACGACCGCAACGGCCAGCTTTTGCTCCCAGCGGTTCTTCAGAAAGAGCCCGCGCGCCTGCCCCTTGAGGAAATAAGAGCGGTAGTCCTGGGTGTTGTTGGGGTCATCACCGTAGGGTCCGCCGAAATTGTCGATATCGGTCTTGGCGCAGATGGAATGGGCGACGAGGTCGAATTCCAGGTTCTCCCGCAGGGCGATTCCCAGCCTTCCCGAGAGCGTCCAGTTGGTGTAGCCGTCGAGCTCGGAGTTTCCGGCCAACCCCGAGTCGGCGGCCGATATGCCGGTCGTCTCGTAACGGGAGAGGCCGAAAGAATAATCGACCGATTTCGCCGCCCCGCTGACAGCGGCTTGGCCGACGAAGGTGCCGAAGGAGCCGCCGCTCGAGGTCAGGGACAATCGCGGCTGCCCTTCTCCTCTTTTGGGGATGATGTTGACGACCCCGCCCAGGGCATCGGAGCCGTAGAGAGGGCTTTGGGGTCCGCGCAGGATCTCGATTCGCTCGACGTTGGCCAGGAGGAGATGGGCCAGGTCCGCGGACCGGGACGGGTTGATAGGATCGTTGAGCTCGACGCCGTCCAGGAGGACGAGGGTGTGCTCGGAATTGGCTCCGCGGATAAAAACGGAGGAAGCTCCACCCATACCGCCGTTCTGGTTGGCCGAGACGCCCGGCGTGTCCCGCAATGTTTCCAGGACGAATGTTTTTTTGAAGAGGGAGAGGTCGAAGGCGGAAATGATCGAGACGGAGCTCCCGATTTCCCGGGCCGGCGTCTCCAATCGTGTCGCCGTGACGATGACCTCGTGGTGCTCGGAGGCAGCCTGGGACTTATCTTTTTGCCCCTCGTCAGAATAGAGGAAGGGCGAGGCCAAAAGAAGCGCGAGGAAAATAGCGGAGACATAGCTTTTCATCGTCAAACTCCTTCGCCGGGTCCCCCGCTGCTCTTGGGACAGCGCTCTCCCCTGGGAGGCCGTCCTCAGAAATAAAAAACCAACCCGCTCTTCCTCCCGAAGACGGGCTGTCGAGGGTTTAAAGGAGGTCTCCTGACTCCCGGATCGTCCTCCTCCCAGGCCTTCCTTCCGGCGAGCGCGCCGAAAGTGGCGTCTTCTGGGATTCGTCCCCGGTTACAGTAGCGGGGGCTGTGTCCGTTTCCCACGGACTTCCCAGCGCTTTAAACCCTGAACTCTCTTATCAAAGAACGGCTCTACTATAGAAATTTGTTATCCGGGTGTCAAGTATCAGCGGAATAGAGAGAGGCTGCCTTCGTGTCCTCAGGGGCAGGAAGGCAGCCTACTCAAGGGAATGGATGGATAGGTTAGGAGCGTGTATTGGAAACTCCTGGGATGAAGGAGGGAAAAAAAGGAGGCGCGTGCATCTCTGGAGGATTCTTGAAACTTCTATCTTAGCCATTTCATCTATATATACGATCGAACGATGAGAATAGTTGCAGTCGAGGTCGTCGACCTGGATTCAGTCCCGATCATGGGATCCGGAGACGGGCAGAAACAGCCGAAAAGGAAGGATCTTGAAAATTCAGATAGACTTATTCCCGCTTCTGATTTTTTTTGCCCCCTTACAAGCTCAACAATTATTATACCATATTTCTTTTTTCTAATGCAAGCTTTTTTTTATTATTTCTAAAAAACGCTTTTTATGAGCCTCAAAGGACGCTATTTCCCCTGGAAAAGGCGCCTTTTTAACGGACTAGAGCGGGTAATGGCGATAAAAGCGCCCCTATTTCCGGCGTTTTTGACTCGTTCATCTCGTTTCTTATAGAATGAACCCGGGAAAAAGCCCGATATCATCCCCCATTTGACGAGGAGGGCGGGAATGGAAAACAAGGATTTTCGCGAATTCGGCCATCGGGTCGTGGATTGGGTAGCGGACTACCTGGAGGATGTCGAGAAATACCCTGTGCTTTCAGCGGTCAAGCCCGGCGAAATAAAGAGCCGGCTGCCGCTCAGCCCGCCCGCCCAGGGAGAGCCCATGGAGAGGATCTTCGCGGATTTCAAGGACGTTATCCTCCCCGGCATCACCCACTGGCAGCACCCCGGCTGGTTCGCCTACTTCCCGGCCAACAACAGCCCCGCTTCGGTCCTGGCCGAGATCCTCACGGCCGGCCTCGGGGCCCAGTGCATGGTCTGGCAGACTTCGCCGGCCGCCGCCGAGCTCGAGGACCGGGTGCTCGACTGGCTCCGCCGGATGCTCGGGCTTCCCGAGGGATTCACGGGAGTGATCCAGGACACAGCCTCAACGGCCACCCTCTGTGCCCTTCTTTCGGCCAGGGAAAAGGCGACGGGCTTCGTCTCGAACGCAAAAGGGTTTGAACCCGGTCTGACCGTTTACGCCTCTGACCAGACGCACTCCAGCATCGAGAAGGGGGTGAAGATGGCCGGGTTCGGAAGGGACAACTTGCGGTTGATCCCGACCGATGACG
>DATKXS010000036.1:0-10538 GCA_035528895.1 Candidatus Desulfaltia sp. | reverse complement strand
TTCTACGCAAAAAGGAGGCGACGATGTATGCCGTCGGGATAGATTCGGGGACCCAGGGAACCAAGATCCTGATCGTCGATTTCAAGGGCAAGGTCAGGGGCCGCGGCGCAGCCCCGCATCGCCAGGTCGCCAACTTGAAGCCGGGCGAAAGCGAGCAGGACCCCCGAGTCTGGGTGGAAGCGCTGGAAAAAGCCCTGACCAAAGCGCTCATCGAATCCCACATCAACCCCAAGAAGATCGTCTCCCTTGGCGTGTCCGGCCAGCAACATGGATTCGTCCCCCTGGACGAAAAAGGACGGCCGATCCGGGCGGCCAAGCTCTGGAATGACACCTCGACGATCGCCGAGACGGAATACATCATCGACAAGCTGGGAGGGAAAAAGAGCTCCATCAGGAAGCTCGGCATCAGCCTGGCCGTCGGGTTCACTGCTTCCAAGATCCTTTGGCTGAAGCGGAAAGAGCCGCACAATTACGCCCGGCTCAAGACCGTGCTCCTCCCCCATAACTACCTCAATCACTGGCTCAGCGGCAGAGCGGCCATGGAATACGGGGATGCCTCCGGGACCGGGCTGATGGAGATCCGGCGACGGGTCTGGCATCGAGAAGCGCTGGCGGCCATCGACGCGTCCCTGGAAGCGAAGCTCCCAGACCTCTGTCACCCGGAAGAGCCTCTTGGCAAGGTCAAGAGGGATATCGCCACGCGCTACGGAATGACGGACGTCCTTGTCTCCAGCGGAGGAGGCGACAATATGATGGGAGCCATCGGGACGGGCAATGTTAAGCCCGGCATCTGCACCCTCAGTCTGGGGACATCGGGGACGGTTTATTCTTATTTCAACAAGCCATTTATCGACCCGGAGGGGGAGATCGCCGCCTTCTGTGACAGTACCGGCGGTTGGCTTCCCCTGCTCTGCACCATGAACGTCACCAACACGACCGAGCATTTCAAGTCCCTGCACGGGCTTTCCAACCAGGAGCTCGAAGCTCTCGCCTCCCGGGCTCCGGCCGGCTCAGATGGCCTCGTCTTCCTGCCTTTTATCGATGGCGAAAGGGTCCCCGTCCTGCCTTTTTCGACCGGTGTGCTCTTCGGCCTCAACAAGAGGACCTTCAATGCCGCCCACCTCGCCAGGTCGATCATCGAAGGGACGATCCTCAACCTCGGTTACGGATTCTCCCGGATGCGGTCACTCGGACTCAGTCCGACGCAGATAAGGGCTACGGGCGGGGGAGCGAAGAGCCCCCTCTGGCTGCAGGTCGCGGCCGATATCTTAAAGACCCCGGTGGTCACGCTCGCCGAACAGGAGGCGGCGGCCTATGGAGCGGCGCTCCAGTCCATCTGGAGCTACGAAAAGGAAAGGGGCCGAACCGCCGGCATCGCCGACATCGTCGATAAAAGAGTCAAGACAGAGAAACTGACGATTGAACCACAGAGAAAGAACTTCGCGGTCTACGATTCACTCCGGGAGAGGTTCAACTCCCTCTGGAAGACATTGCTCAAAGAATTCAGAGCCCATCGGGAGATGACGGGCTAAGGGCGAAAGGGAAGTCGGTCCGACCCTAGATCCTCAGGTCCAGCCGAATTCGAATCCGGCCTCGTACATGGCGACGATGTTCTTGACCGGGGTGATCGGCTGGATGTTGTGGCACGGCGCCAATATGTAACCGCCCCCCTTCCCGAGGATATCCAGATTCTCGCGGACTTCGCGGCGGACATCCTCCCGGCTGCCGAAGGGAAGCGTGTTCTGGTTGTCTACGGCGCCATGGAAGACGATCTTTGAACCAAACACCCGTTTGAGTTCCGCCCGGTCGAATCCCGTGTTCCACCATTGGATGGGATTGAGGATATCGATGCCGGCTTCGACCATATCGGGAACGATCCGGCGACAGTTGCCGTCGTTGTGGTGAAAAACGTACGCTCCGGCCTCGTGGGCCAGGTCGATCATCCGCTTCATGCCCGGCAGAAGGAACTCGCGGATGTGGGCTGGAGAAATCATCAGGTCGTTCTGGCCACCCATGTCCTCGGCCACATAGCTCAAAGTGACCTTCCCCGGGATCTCCTCATAGATACGGATGGTGTTCTCATAGGCCAGGTCGAAAAGCCTGTCCAGGCAATAATGGACGATGTCCGGGTGTTCGATCATGTCCATGAAGGCCTGCTCCTGGCCGCGCAGTTCTTTGTAGATCAGGAAGGGCTCGGAGCCGCCGCCCCGGATAGGATACATCTCCCTTCCCCTGATCTGACCGCGGATCCCGCTGTAATCCCACCAGTCCGGGTTCGGCCACTGATAGTAGCGATCGATCTCCTCGACCGAGCGATACTGGGCCAGCGGATGGGAAACACATTCATCGTAAATGCCGGTCCCATAGCTTAGATAAGCGTATCTCCGGTCGAAGACGTCGGTCCGCCGGGGAAGACGAGGGCCCCGGTATTCAGGCTGGACCTTGACCACATAATCGACATGGAGCTTGGCCAACGCTTGCTGGATCGTTCGGCAGCCGAGGTGTTTCCTCAACAGGGCCGAAGTCTCATCGGTCCCCCAGTAATCCATCGGCACCCGGTCCGGTTTCCGGCGCTCCATCACGGCCAGCCATCTTTCCTGGGGGGTCATCGTCTCTTCCGGCATCAGCATCGATCCCTAATGAACGCGTCCTTCCCGGCAGACGATTCGATCATCCCCAGAAAGCTCAGTGCCGGTGCAGGTCCTTGTGCATGATCTTCCGCGTCTCCAAGAGGCGGTCATCGGCCGGGAGGTCGATGAGCCTCTGGTTCATATCCTCGTCGTTCTCGGCGCGCAGCAGCTTGGCCACATAATCGATGATGCTGGGCGGGAAGACGCCGTCCCTCTCGAAGAGCTCCCGTTTTTCGAGGAGAATGCGGCTCGACTCCACGCAGCTCCGGGGGAGCGTCGGCAGTTTCTGGAGGAGAGCCTTGTCGATAAAAATATTGCCCTGGACATAGAGCTTATCGGCCAGCTCGAGCGGCAGGTTCTTCTTGAACAGGGAATCATCCTCGCGGAAAGCCCAGTCGGCGGCCATGGTGATCCCGGCCAGGAGGAGATGAATGATGGCGCTGCCGTCGGGACTCCGCAGCTCGACGGTCTGGCGGCTAGGGGCATCGCTGAAAGCAGATGATTCCTGGGGATTGAGCCTCCTGGCCGGATGGCGCAGGTTGGACCAACCCAGGGGGACGCGGATCATGGAGCTCCGGTTGAGGTCGCTCCAGCAGATCCGCGTCGGCGCCTCCTGGTTGGGCACCAGTCTCAGGTAGGCCGAAGAGACCGTGTTACCGAAGGCCGTCAGCGAATCGGCGTAAGCGCACAGCCCTCCGATCAGCCGCCGCGCCGGGACGGAAAGCTTCCCTTCCTCGTCGGTCATGATGTTTCTCCCGTCCCGGAGAAGCTCGAGATGGAAATGCAGACCGTTGCCCGCGATCCCTTCCTCGATCTTGGGCGTGAACGTGGCCACGCAGCCGTATTTGTAGGCGATGTTGCGGATGAGCCAGCGGCTGAGGACGAGGGCATCGGCCATCTCTTCGGCCGGGCGCGGCAGGAACTCGACCTCGAGCTGTTCGGCCTGCTTGCCGCTGATCTCCTCAAGGTCCGAGCGGACGCTTTCGACATATCCGACTTCGCTGTGGGCATACTTGACCGCTCCCGTAATCTGGGTGATCGAACGGATCATCTCGTTGAGGATCTGGCCGCTCTTGAGATAGGGGGCGGCGGCGTGGTAGCCGTGCTGTTTCTGGGCCGGGAAGAGATGGGGATTTCTATCATTGAGCAGGAAGAACTCGAGCTCGCCCAGTGTCCGGAGCTCCAGGCCGGAATTCCGGCGGAAGACCTGACAGGCCTTGGCCAGGATGCTGTCCAAGGCAAAGGGAGCGAGTTCACCGTCTTTGGTCAGGTAACGGCAGATGAAGTCGAGGCTGCCTCCGTCGAAGGGGTTGAGGAACGCCGTCCTGTAGACGGGCACGACGTAGAGGTCGGAAAGGGAAGCGTCCACCATCCCCTTGAACAGGGACGAGCCGTCTACTCTCTCCCCCTCGGCCAGGATGGACTCCGCTTGCCCAGGATCGGCCACGGGGAGTTTCAGCTCCTTGAGCTTGCCGTCGAGGGCGGTGTAATGAAAAGTGATCCGTTCGATGTGTTTCTGGTCGATCACCTTGAGGAAATCGGAGCGGCTGAAATCTCCGGGATCCTTATCGAGGATGACGGAAAGCGGGTTGGCCAGGGCGTAAGCATAAGCATTGTTGGACACGACAATATCTCCTTAGATCTGAGCTGTTTGTTTCTTTGGCACTCCGGTCTACGGGGCGGAATGGAATCAATATTTTACGGAATATAGTAGGACTTTGCAATCCAAGGTCGGGCGTTTCCCGAGAGCCCAGTGGGTCCCGTCGCGGCGAGGCCGACCTGCCTATTCGTATAAAAGATACGGCCGGCGAAGCTCGGCAAAGTCTATTAAGCCTAGTTCTAAATCCTCTAGGATCTCAGCGACTCCCCGGCCATTTTGCAGCCCTTCTCTCACTTTCGCCGTCCCCATGACCTTGTCGAAATAGTCAACGTGAAATTGGAACTTTTCCGAATACATCTCCCGGATCGTCTTGACAATATAGAGGGCCGTCTCAAAGGGGCGGTAGGCCTTCCGGTCGGTCACGTGGGCCTGGGCCCCGCCGCACTGCTCTCCTGAGAATTTGGAGAAACTCGGAGTGAACCAGGCCTCCCGGAAGATAACACCGTGGAGCCCCAATGCATTGAGTTTTCGCGTGACTTCATAGCCGTCGATCCAGGGAGCGCCGAAGAGTTCGAACGGCCTCGTTGTTCCCCTCCCCTCAGAAACATTCGTTCCCTCCAGACAGACCTGGCCGGGATAAACGGTCGCCGTGTCGGGCGTCGGCATGTTCGGCGAAGGAATGACCCAGGGAAGGCCCGTCTCATCGAACCACATCTCCCGGCGCCAGCCTTCCATCGGCACGACCGTTAGCTCGGCTCTTTTCTCCAGGAATCGGTCGTTGATCAGCAGGGCGAGCTCTCCGACCGTCATTCCATGTCTTTCTGGAACGGGGTAGAGCCCGATGAAAGAGCTATAGTCCGGATATTCGAGAACCGGACCTTCCATATCCAGGCCGTTGATGGGGTTCGGACGGTCGAGCACTATGAACGGAACCCCACTCTCGGCAGCCGCTTGCATAGCATAAGCCATCGTCGCCACATAGGTATAAACACGGGTTCCGACATCCTGGATATCATAGATCAGGACATCGACGTCCTCGATCATCTGGCTGTCGGGGATCTTTCCCGTCCCCGTTGTATCGAACGAGCGCATGTACTCATCGATGTGTTTGAGCATCCCCTGATCGGGCTTCTGCGATTGACCGTACAGGCTGAAAACGGGGATTTGATATTTTTCATCGAAATAGAAAGGGACGTACTCGCCGGCCTGGGCGTTTCCCCGGACGCCGTGCTCGGGTCCGTAAAGGGCGACAAGCTCTACCTCCTCCGCCTGGCGCAGGAGGTCGATGTCGCTGCGGAGGCGGCCGTCCACTCCCGTGGGATTGGTGACGAGGCCGACCTTCTTTCCCCTGACTAGGTCTGGCCGGCTCTCCAGCAAGACCTCGATGCCGAGCCGGATACGGCCGGCGGCAGGAGCGGGCTCCTTTGGTCCGCCTTGGCAGCTGAAGAAAAAGCCGATCAGCAGAGGGACAAGCCCGAAAAGAATAATGGATGACGGAAAAACGAATCGTTGACCAGCCATGAAAGGCCCTCCTTAAATCGTGTCCCCCTCATATAAGAAAAATCGGCCCGTCTGTCAACACAGGGAGCTCAGCCAGGGATCCGATTTGGCCATTTGGAGAGGGGTTAGCCGGTCCGCTTGAGGACGATCAGGGTCATGTCGTCGAAGGGATCGACACCGCTGGAAAAGGCGCAAAGCTCAGCGTTTACCTTGGAGATGATCTCTGCCGCCGGCTTCTTGGCGTTTTTCTTCAGTAGACTGATGAGGTTGTCCTCGCCGAAATCTTGATTGGCGCCGTTACGGGCATCCGTAATCCCGTCTGTATACAGGACGATTGTTTCGCCTTTGTCCACCGTCACCTCAGCGACATCGTAGGAAACGGAGGGGAACATCCCCAGGCAGAAGCCGGTGGGGTCGAGACGCCGGACTTTGCCGTCCTTGGTGAAGATGATCGGCGGATTATGGCCGGCGTTGACGTAGCGGAGCCGGCCCGTCGTCATGTCCAGGTCGCAGACGAAACAGCTGATGAAGCGGTTGGAAGCCGAGCTGCTATAAACGAAATCGTTGAGCTTGGCGGCCACGGTTTCCAGCCGGAATTGAGGCCCGGCCTCGGCGATGAGGGCGGCCCGGAGCGAGGCCATGAGCAGGGCCGCGCTGATGCCCTTCCCCGAGACATCGGCGACGATGAGCGCCAACCGGCAGGGGTCAATGGAGATGAAATCATAGTAGTCGCCGCCGACCTGGTTGCAGGGAATGAACGTCCAGGCGATGTCGAGCCGGTCGCAGACCGGGTTCTTTTTGGGCAGGAAATCCTTCTGGATCTGGGCGGCCAGGGCCAGTTCCTTCTGGAACTTCTCGACTTCGATCGCCGTTTCGATGGCCCGGGCGTTCTCGATCTTAACCGCGGCCAGGTTGGAGAGAAGCGTCAGCATCCTCAGGTCGTCCTCGGTGAACTGTTCGAGAAGCGCGATGCGGTCGGCATAGATCACGCCGATGATCTCCCGGTTGTTCCAGAGGGGCACGCACATAGCGCTGTGGATGTTTGATTTGATGATGCTGTCCTTCATCCTCAGACGGTCGTCGGTCTGAGCGTCTGCGGTCAGGACCGAGGAGTGATTATCGAAGACGAGGTTGATGATGCTCTGGCTGACCAGGATCTTCTGGCGGAGGAGGTTCTTGTTGTTGATGCGGGGAACCTTGGCGATCATCTGGGGAGGGTTTCCTTCCTTGAGCATCAGGACTCCCCTGTCCAAGGGCAGATACTCGGAAATCAAGTCCATGATCCGCTCCAGGAGCTCTTGCAGCGGCTGATGAAGGACGAGCGCTTTGCTTACTTCGCTGAGCACGGCCATGGACTTGTAATCGGATTTGATCTTCAGGAAATCGGCCGGTGTGGCCAGAGACTGGATGGTCGTATCGATGTCCTGTTTTTTCAGGATATCCTTGAGCGGAATGATGGTGTTGATATTGCGCGACCCCTGGATGACCTCGGTGACCTCGACGTTGCTCGACAACTCCTTGTCGTAGATGATCCGTGTCGAACCGACCAGGATCTCGTCCCCCCTTTTGAGCTCGACCTCGCCCTGGATTTTCTTAGCGTTAAGGAAGGTCCCATTCTTGCTTCCGTTGTCTCGCACAATGTACCCCCCGCCGTCGGCGGGCGAAATGACGGCATGATGTCCGGAAGAAAAGGGATCGGGAATGGCCAAGTCGTTGTCTTCGGACCTGCCGATCGAGACCTTTTCCCCCTTGAGCGTGTACCAGAACGAATCCCCCTTTTTCGGATAGATAAACAGCCTCGGCATCGTCGTCCCTCTGGGCAATTATACTATTGTTTCGGGCGGCACTTCAAGTCAGGACTTTTTTTCCCGCGACCTTGATCATCTTCTGGCTGATCCGGGCCTTCTCTTCCAGGGTAGTATCCTCGATCAGGGGGATGAGGAGCTCTTTCAGTTCCCTTTTCAGGATGTTGTCGAGAAGCTCGACCGAATAGTCCAGCGCCTTTTTCGTTCCCACAAGGATGTTCTGGTAAGCTTTGACCGGAAACGTCGGGAGAGCAAAGGCAAGGTCACGGTCCTCCTGAAATAGGGTCCGCTCCAGGGATCCGTTCCCGCATGTCGCGAGCTTTCCCGACCGTGAGTTTGAGCCCGCCCTTGACGGCTAGGTTCACTGAGAGTTCTTAAGGAATTTCTGAAAGATTCGCTGTCTCTCCGAAGTAGACAAGTCCTCGACGAGGGGAATGATAACGTCCCGCATATCCCTTTTCAAGGTGTTGTCGAGCAGTTCGATCGCGTAAGCGATGGAATTTCGGGTTCCGGTTTCAATGTTTTGATAGGCCTTGCGGATCTCTTCCTGAGGATAAAAAAGACCGAGCAACTTGAAGATATCTGAGAAAAGGGTCTCCAGGTTCCGTTCCATTCGGCCCCGGGCGGCCTCATTGCCCTCCCCGGGCCCAAGCTCTTGGAGGTCGACGAACACCCGGCAGTATTTATGAACGAGTGAAAAGACTTTTCTCTTGGCCACCCGGGCCGGCAACTGGATGTCCCCTTTTTCCGTCCGGATGCGGTCCAGGGCATCGATGATTTCCGCGTCCAATTCCCCACCCCCCTGGTCGAGCTCTTCCGCCAGGGCGAAGGCCGCCTCCTGCGTTCCGAGGCGGGCCAGTGTTTCAACCACCGCCTTTCTCAAATTCAAGTCCTGGCGGCTATCGCTGAGGCTTTCTTCAAGAGCGGGCATGGCCGACTGACCATATTTATTAAGGGCGCTGATGGCATCTTCCCGGGTTGAAGGAGTGCTCAGCTTGCGGATGATCGCCGGGATGTATTTTTTTTTCTTGAGCCTGGCCGCGCTTTTCAGGGCATAGCAGGAGACATCAGCGGAGTGGTCATCAATCAACGCCTCGAGGCGATCGGTCAGAGGGGCATCGGGATTCATCAACCCGATCGCCTTCGCCAGTTCCATTTTTTCAACCTCGGATTTCTGGCTTTCCGCCATCACTTTTCCCGCGTGGCGTTCCATCAGCTTCTGATAAGCATCCAGGGACATGGTTTCCCGGATATCCGTGACGAGGTCTTCCTGGCGGATGTCTTCGGCCGTTTCCGGAAATCCTACGGCCCCCTCGGCGTTGAACAGATCGCTAAGTGACGAGACTCTCACTTCCCCGGCTTTTTCGGAAATCATGTTTTTGATTTCTGGGGAAAGTTTATCCCGCTGCAGGAGGTCAAAAACATGCATGGCATAAAGAACCGCGCTTCGATTCCGGCTTTCCATGGCATCGAATATCTCCTTGGCGGAATCGACGTCAAGCTGTTCCCTCACGCTCTGGTCAACCCGGTCCCATTTCATCTTGATGCTTCGATTGATGGTCCTGACGTATTCCTTGCCGATTTTCAGGCTGAACACCGCCCACGGGACCAGGAAGGCGATGACAATCCAGCTCAGCTGTTTTGCTAAACCGGTGTCGAAGACCGGGGTTAGATAATCAACTTCCTTGTTGAGAAGAAGGGCGAAGGCCAGGAGGATGAGGGCCGCCACGACCTTTGCCGCCCGGCTGATGAACATGTCGATGAAAGGCTTGGCTTTGAATTTCAATCCCGAGGCCACCGGAATGTAAAGGATTTCCCTGACCGTTTGATTGAGAGAGAAGGCCAGGCTCTCGTCGCTGCCTTTGATAAAGAGAGCCGGAAACAGGCCGAAGGGAACGATCAGGACGACGACGGAACAGACCAGGAGGACGACCGGAGTCAGGAGGACCGTGAGTTTCACGCCCAACTTCTTTATAAAATTGCCCGTCAAAAACGCGTTCAAGAAAAAGGCAAAGATCGTCAGACCGGCGAAAAAGAAGCCAAAAAAGGCCTGCATATCTTTGGAATTAGCAGCAAAGTGACGGTCCGTCGCCGAAAAGAACTGGAACTCAATTAACGTGGAAACGATGATGCTGATGGAGACGACGGTGGCGATCAGGGCGAGATAGGAATTCTTGCGGACGGCATTGTAGCTGTCCTTAAAACCGACCTTAGGGGCCTCCGTCTTGCCCTTTTTGGGCAGAACCGGTTTGGCCATCGCCGGAGGTCGTTGCCGGTCCCGGAAAACGGCCCTGACCACAAACACGCAGGCGATCATGAGGCCGCAGGCCAGTGGAAGCAGCAGAATGCCCCGGTTCGCCCGGGTCAGGACGCCGGCCAGCAATCCCCCGAGAATCCCGCCCAGGATCCCGCCGCTGCTGATGAAGGCGATCAACCGCTTGGCTT
Organism: Candidatus Desulfaltia sp.; assembly: GCA_035528895.1. Taxonomy (GTDB): domain Bacteria; phylum Acidobacteriota; class Aminicenantia; order Aminicenantales; family UBA8522; genus UBA8522. Next base: position 558 of record DATKXS010000036.1, on the reverse strand, counting down.
CCCTCGGGTTGAAGATTTCGTTGACGGTCATCCAGAAATGGGTCATGAGGACGACGATGAGAACGCTGGCCCAGACCCAATAGACGTAAGGGAGGTAGAGACTATCTCGGCCGTATCTCGTCTTGAGAACCAGTTGCAGAACCAGCCCGGAGAGGGCAAAGAAAACGAGGTTGGCGATGATCAGGAATTGGATCGAGATCTTGAACTGGATTCTTGCATAGTACAGAACAACCAGGCCGGTCACGACGGCCGCGCTGAGATAGGCGAGCGGGAGAGCTCCGACTCCCACCCTAACCAGAAGGTGCGTCGTCCGGTGTACCTTGATAAGGGTGTGTGGAGCCGTGATCAAAAAGAAATAGGAAAACAGCAAAAAAGCCAGCTTCTCTTCACCGGGTTTGATGCCGACAAGCCTCATTAGGTTAAAGCTAACAATAAATTAGCAAGGAGTCAAATCAGCACGGCCGTCAAGAAATAAGCTAGGGGAAGCTTCTCATCCCCCAGCCGGCTGAGGTAGCTGGCGTTGCGCAGGCTCTTGATGATGTAATAGGGAGACGTGAT
>DATKXS010000035.1:0-3400 GCA_035528895.1 Candidatus Desulfaltia sp. | reverse complement strand
CCAGGAACAGAAGCAACGCTGCCGCTCCCCCCCGTTTTGGACACTACGTTTCTCTCTGGCAGAAGCAGCCCACCGGCCTTTGGAAGGTCGTCCTGGACGTCGGCATCCGCCATCCCCAGTCCGGCTTCAAGCCGCTGGAGGTCATGACCAGGAAGGACGCTCGCCGGCCGAAGAGGCTGATCAAGGTCGATAAGTTCAGGGAGTTGAATTTTCTCCTCAAGATCGAGGCCGAGTTCGCCGCCAAGGCGGCCGCCGAAGGGATTCTCGCCGCCTATCTCGCTTATGCAGATGAAGAGTTCCGGATCTATCGTGACGGCGCGCTGCCGAGTGCGGGAACGGACGCTCTGCGCCGGGAGTTCTCGAGCCGGCCCGGAAGCCAGACCTGGGAGCCCGTGGACGGAGATGTTTCCAGGTATGGAGCTGTGGGCTTCATATTTGGGACAGCGGAGGCAAGAAGCGGCGATCCTGCAGACCCGCCGGCGGCCTCGAGCTACCTCCGGATCTGGAGGAAGAATCCCGAGGGTCTTTGGAAGATCGCCCTCGACCTGGCCATTCCCATTCCTCCGGAACCGGCGGAGCGGAATTAGCAACACAGCGTGACATCGGGCGCATAAAAAAAAGAGTGACAAAGCAGGGATGAGATAAAATATGTTCCCAATCCTCAGACGAATGTGCTTTCGGGCTGGCGGGATACTCCCGACGGTCTTTTTATTGGCGTTGATAACGCCCCCAACCGGATTCCGGCTCCCGGCTGCAGGGCCGGTTGGATTTTCACCCCAGGTGCCGGCAGAGGAGGGAACGGAGCTTCCCCTCGTCACTCATTATGATCTTCGGTTCCACCTTTTCCCAAAAGAGAACAATCTCGAGGCGGAAGCCTCGATGACGGTCCGGAATACGACTCCCGCTCCCTTGATTGAGATCCCCTTTATCCTCTACCGGCTGTTCGACGTCCGGGAGGTCACTGACGGAAAGGGGAGCCCCCTTTCTTCAACCCGGAGGGTCGTCAAGTTCTCCGATGAGAAAAGCCTCCAGGTCAGCTTTATTTCTGTCCGCTTGGGCCGCCCTCTTTCTCCCGGGGAAAGTGATGTTGTGCGTCTGAAATATGCCGGTGCCCTGTGGGGATATCCGGAAGTGATGGCCTATGTCCGGGACCGGATCGACGAAAATTACAGCCTCCTCCGGCCCGATTCGCTGGCCTACCCGATGCTCTCCTTGCCCTCTTTTCAGAGCATGATGGCCGCCTTCCGCTCGCAATTCACCTACCGGGCGGAGGTCGAGGTCCCGGATGGGTTGGTCGTGGCCTGCGGGGGACGCCCTATCGAGACCGTGCGAAAGTCGGGGAATGCAACCTTCATATTCGAAAGCTTCAAGCCGACCTGGCGTGTCGACGTAGCCGCTGCCAAGTTCAAGGTCATCGAAGAGGGCGGCATCCGCGTCTATGCCATCCCCGGGGATGAGGCCGAAGCGCCGCGGATCCTCGAGGCGGCCAGGAAGTCATTCCTCTTTTTCACCGGGCTGTTCGGCGAGGTCGGCGATTTCCCGGGATTCACGATTATCGAGGTCCCGGAGGGCTGGGGCTCGCAGGCGGCCGATTTCTACATCCTGCAAACCGCAGCGGCCTTCCGGGACAAGGAGAAGGCATCCGAGCTCTACCACGAGATCGCCCACAACTGGAACGTCCGGGTCAAACCCGCCGTCCAGCGCTGCCGCTACTTCGATGAGGCCTTTGCCTCCTATTTCCAGGGGCTGGCGATCAGGGAGTTCGAAGGAGAAGACGCTTTCGAGGACTATATGGGAATGCGCCGCGACCGGTTCCTGAAGTCCTGCGAGAGGGACGAAAAAAATTGCTCCACGCCTATAGTCGACTACTGGAAAGAAGAGAGAGGCGAAAATTCCTACACAAAGGGAGCCTGGTCCCTTTATGTTCTCCATCAAGCCGTCGGCGACGAAACATTCCGGTCGCTCGTCACGGGTTTCCTCCGGGAATACCGGGTCCGGCCGTCCGATTTCCAGGACTTCCAGGTGTTTGCCGAAAAGACCGTCGGCCGGAGCCTGGATGCGTTTTTCAAGGAATGGATCTACGGGACCGAGTCCTCCCGGCAGCTCCGAGAGAAGGTCGATGCCGGCCGGATCGCGGCGCGATATCGATGAACAAAGCGATGTACCGCCGCCAATTCGGTGGTTTTCGAGATCACCAGGGTTTGGGAAGGATAGCAGGGCCGCAAGTTCAGCGGGTCTGGGACACCAGGAATACTCCCAGCATGATCAGGAATGCGCCCAGCCAGCGGAGGCCCGAGATATGCTCCTTGAAAATGACCGCCGAGGCGATGACGATCAGGACGTACATGAAACTGACCATGAGGTTGGAGTAGCTCAACTCGAAGCGGGAAAGAACGACCAGCCAAAGCAGCGCGCCGGCCGCGGAAAGGAGTGTCCCTGTCAATACCGGCCAGGAACCGAGCGCACGGAGGAAGAAGCGGAGGTCGACTTTCTGGCCGGCAAACGCGGTCAGACCCCACTTGAGCAGAACCTGGGCGGACGTCCAGAGGGCGATGACGAGCAGAAAGAGGCCGATTTCTTTCATCTGTGCACTCCTCATGTCTTCTCGAGTTCCTTCTTCTGCCGTCTCTTCTGGATGAGCTTTGCGAGGGTGATTTTTTCTACGGATTCTTCAAGAAGTGTGAGCCAATATATCGCGCGTATCTGTAAAAGTCAAATGCCGGGCGCAGGAGGCCGCCCTCTGCCCCCGCACCCCGGGGAACCAGTCCCGTCGGTTCCCCCCGTCAGGAAACTGGTCTTGGAAGGGGGTCCAGGGGGATATCTCTCCCTGGCCGCAGGACGCGGCAGCGGCCGAGGAGGGGAGGCACGGAGCGAAGCGAAGGTTGGAAGGGGGAAGGCGAAGCGGATTCCCCCTCCAAGCAACGCGGGTCCCCCTTCCGCTACGGGGGCTTCAGGGCGGCCTCCTACGCCCAGCCTGAAAATCACCTGTTCTCAGTGATTCCGCGCGATCATGATTTGCGATTCGTTAGCTGTTGCGCTATAAACAGGAAGCAAGAGAATGAAAGCGCCCGCAGACCGCCGCTCCGTCCGGACCTGGATCGAAGTGGACCGTAGCGCGCTCGAGCATAACCTGATCGTCTTCCGCAGCCTTCTGCCTCCCGGCTGCCGGCTCATGGCCATCTGCAAGTCAAACGCCTACGGGCACGGGCTTTATGACCTTGCGCCGGTCCTGGAAGAAATGGGAGCAGACTGGTTCGGGGTGGATTCGATCGTCGAAGCCGTGACGCTGAGGAAGAAGGGAATCCGGAAGCCAATCCTCGTCCTGGGCTATACACTCCCCGGCCGGTTCGGGGACGCCGAGAAATACCGGGTCAGCCTGACCGTTTCCAGTCCCGAAAAC
>DATKXS010000034.1:0-4332 GCA_035528895.1 Candidatus Desulfaltia sp. | reverse complement strand
TTGAGCTGGGGGATCCTTTTGATCGTCTCGGTTCCATAGAGAGCCAGGGTTCCCTCGATGAGCTGGGTTCCAAGGCTCGGTTTGAACCTGATCAGCACCTGGCCGGGAACGAAGCGGGGGCCTTCAGCTCGCAAGGAGAGTCCGCCATTGAGTCGGCGGATCTCCTGCCGTACCCTAGGCGTTTCCCGTTTTCTAGTCCTCTCCTCGTGGACTCTTTGGAGGCCGTAGGCAGAGGCGAACACACCGAGAATAAGGAACATGGCCGCGATTCTTTTTAGAATGCCCATCGTTTCCTCCAGAATGGCTAGAACGCGAAAAGCGTCCGGACCGTGAACGAATAATCAGTGCCGCCTTCCCGGGGATAGAGGGCGGCCTCGCCCCGGAGAAGGAGGCGGGTAGAGAGCTCCAGGTCTGCTCCCAGGCCGAGACCGAAGATGGCCTTCGCCTTGATGTCTCTCTCTTCGCTTCCCTTGAGCTCCTGGATGGTCTCCTCCAGCTTGAACTTTCCCCAGATATAATCCAGGCGAGGATAGAGGAACGGAGTGACCCCCTCCCAGCCCCGGTAGGCGAGGACGGGACCGAGGGAAGCCTTCATCCAGGTCGGCTTTCCCTGGACCGAGCCCTCCACGGCTAGGCCGGGGATATCCCATTTCTTGGCGAGACCGAGAGAGGCGAGAAACTGGCCGACCACGTCCAGGCTATAGGTCTCCCCGGCGACCAGGGCTTTCTCGACCCCGGCACCGAGCAGGAGCCCGCTGATTCCTCCGGCTTCCAGCTCGATGGACAAAGGGAGCCGGCGGAAGACAAGGCCTTCGAAGGACGTAGAACTGTATCCGACGCGGGCAGCCAGTAAAAATCCCGGCTGGATCTTGAACTCGAGAACGAGGCTGGCCAGGAAAGAGGTCATTTTAGAAGTCGCCTCCTGGCCGTCTTCTGTCCAGCCGACGGTTCGGGAGCCATATTCCAGCTCCAGCCCCGGACGGAAGGATGAGGTGTCGGACGGCGGGCGGGCCTGTCCAAAGGCCGCGGGTGTGAAGCCGAGGAAGAGGACGAAGACGAGTGTGCCGCAACACATCGGGCGAGATTTCATTGAACCTCCCTCATCGGTCGATCTTTTTGCCGGCCCTGTCGATCTCCGCCAGGCGGTTCTGGGCTTTCTTGGCGTACTTGCTCTCCGGATAATCGGTGACAAGCTTGGTGAAATAGGGGATGCTTTCCTCTGTCTTGTTCCATTTATAGTAGGAATCGGCCAGGTAGAAATAGACCTCGTCCATCTTCGAAAAAGCGGGGAAGTTCGTCAGGATCTCGATCAGCCGGCTCGTGGAGGCCTTGAAGGCGTTTCTCCTGTAATAGTGATAACCGATATTGAAATTGTGGGCCGCCAGCCTTTCCTCGCATTCAGAGATCTGTTTCTGGGCCGGCTTCGCTTCTTCGCTCAGAGGATAATTGGTAAGGACCTTCTTGAACTCGATCAGGGCTTGAGACGTCCTGGTTTGGTCGCGGCCCGGCTTGAGGGCCTTCTTGAAGAAGGTCATGGCGATCTGGTACTGCGCGTAGGAGGCGGAAGGGCTGTAGGGATAGAGATGGATGAACTCCCGGTATTCGGCCGCGGCCAGGATCATACTGCTCTCGTCACCTTTCTTGAAATACGTATCGGCGATCGCCAGCTTGGCCCGTTGGGCATAGAAACTCTTGGGAAAGGAATCGATCACCTGGCGAAAGTACAGACGGGCCTTCTCGGCGTCCTTTTCCATGATCTCCTGGCCGGCCTTGTACAGGGCTTCGTCCGAAGCGGCGATCTCGGGGGCGATCTCGACCGGCTTCTCCTTGCAGCTCCAGGCGCCCAAGCCGCAGAGCAGGGCGATGATGAGAATCCAGCGGGTTTTGTTCAGGGGCGTCATTTCTGTCCTTTGTTCATCTTAGGATTGATACAGCGTCTTGACCCATTCCCACTCTTCCCGTAATCCCTCTCTGAGGTCGGTGCGGGGCGAATAGCCGAGATCCCGTCGGGCTTTCCGGATGTCGGCGAAGGTGTGGAGGACATCGCCTTTTTGCTGCTCGGCCCGCTCGGTCTTGATGCTTTTCCCGCAGATTTCCTCGAGCAGGGGGAAAAGATCTTTCAATCTCTCCCGGTGTCCTCCCCCGATATTATAGACTTCGCCCGGCCGGCCCTGCCGGGAAGCCGAGAGGCAGGCTTCGACGATGTCGTCGATGTAAGTGAAATCCCGGGTCTGCTCCCCGTCTCCGAAGATCTCCAGGGGCCGGTCTTCGGCGATCGCCCGGAAAAATTTGTGGAAAGCCATGTCCGGTCTCTGGCCCGGCCCGTAGACCGTAAAAAAGCGGAGGGAGACGGTTGGGACTCCGTAGTTCTTGAAATAGAGGAAACACAGCTGCTCGGCGGCCAGCTTGGTGACCCCGTAAGGAGAGAGGGGATAGAGAAGGCTCGTCTCCGACATCGGGAGCGCCGGCGTCAGGCCGTAGACCGAAGATGAGGACGCGTACAGGAAGAGGCCGAGCGGCTTTCCCTTGGCCGCTTCCAGGAGCCGTTGGGTGCTCTGGATATTGTTCTGGATGTACACGGAGAAATTCTCCCCCCAGCTCGACCGCACCCCGGCCTGGGCAGCCAGGTGGCAGAGGACGTCGACCTGGGGAAGGATGTCCTCGAGGTCAAGTTCGAGGACGTCCCGGGCATGGAATTCGAAATGGGGATCTCCGGCGAGAGGCGCAAGGTTTCGTTCTTTGATCCAGCGGGGGTAGAAATCGGTGAAGGAATCAACGCCGATGACGTGAGCGCCCTCCCGGAGCAAGCGGCGGCTGAGATGAGACCCGATGAACCCCGCCGCTCCCGTCACCATGGCTTTCATGATGGATCTCCTTTGGCGATGATCTCCTTCAACCGGGAGATGACCTGGCGGGGGTCCGCGGCGGCGAAGATGGCCGCCCCGACCACCAGGATTTCCGCCCCGTCCTGGATCAGGCTTTCCGCGTTGTCGGGGTTAATCCCCCCGTCCACCTCGATAGGGATGGAGAGTTTCTGACCGCTGATCCAGTTCTTCAGTTGGCGGATCTTCTGGTGAGTGGAATCCACGAAGCGTTGTCCTCCGAATCCCGGGTTCACCGACATCACCAGGATATAATCGAGCTCCTTCAGGATGTCGTTGAGGAGATGGATCGGGGTGGCCGGGTTGAGGGCGATTCCCGCCTGGCGCCCCAACTCCTTGATCAAGGTGACGTCGCGGTGAAGATGGGTGGACGCCTCGACGTGAATGGAAATCCAGTCGGCGCCGGCTTCGTGGAAAAGGGGGATGAAGAAACCGGGATTATCAACCATCAGGTGGACATCGACCGGCAGACGGGTCCTCTTCTTGAGGGAAGCGACGGCCTGCGGGCCCAAGGTTAGGTTGGGGACGAAATGACCGTCCATGACGTCGAGATGGATCCAGTCGGCCCCGGTCTCCTCGAGCATCTGGACGGCTTCCCCGATCCGGGAAAAGTCGGCGGACAAGATCGAGGGCGCGAGTCGGATCATCGGCTGACCTCCACTGAGATTAGGCTTCGCGTAGCGATCCCGTAGCCTTGGGGGGGGAACTGCTTGATGATGATACCTGAGTCAAGGCCGGGATAGTAGGAATACCGGATATCGGCCACCTTGAAACCCAGCTCCTGGAGCCGAGCGATGGTCGGACCGGACTTCCTCCCGATGAGGTCGGGCATCAGGTACCTCGGCTCGACGGCGCCCTGGCTCACCAGAAAGTTGATCGGAGTGGCGCGCTTGATTTTCCGTTCCCCGGGCGCGGGCTCCTGGGCGATAATGCGACCGGCGGCATACCGTGGCGTATGGATCTGGGCGATCAGTCCCCTCTGCAACCCGCCTTCGCCAAGGAGCTGGCCGGCGGCTTCCATGCTCCGGCCGACGAGCGCCGGGATTTCGACCATCTCACTTCCGCCGCTCAGGGCGACCCGGACAAATCGGTTGACCCGGATCTTGGAACCTGCCGGCGGATCCTGGGAGATGATCTTTCCCCGTTCGAAGCGATCACTGAATTCCAGGCCCTTTTCCTGGAGAGACAGTTTCTTCCGGGCAAGTTCACGCCCCGCCTCGGCCACCGTCTTCCCAGAAACGTCGGGCACAGAGACGATTTCTCCTCTCAGGATGATCCGCGAGGAGAGGACCGCGCTGGAGAGGAAGACGATCAGGAGACCCAGCAGGAGCTGGCTGTAGGCGAGAAGCTTTCGCGCCGGCATATCAGAGACACCACGCTGTACGGTCACTCGACTTTGTGATTTTCTGAATCAAGATACCATATAATAATAACGATGTAAACACGACGG
>DATKXS010000033.1:0-21254 GCA_035528895.1 Candidatus Desulfaltia sp. | reverse complement strand
TCAGCAGAAGGAGGGAAATCAAAGCCGTTCTTTTAATGGTTTGCATGGGGCCTCCTGGATGAGTCTGAGAAAACGCCATCTTAGCATAATCGTTGGGCCGGCGGAAGCGCAGTTGATTTTCTCGCGGGCTTGAGTTAGCATGATACTGAGAATCATTCTCAAATAGAGATTGTTCCTAAAGGATTGATAGATGATAAGTTTAGCTCAAGCGCCGCGAGGCCGACAGCTAAGGATCGTGGAGATCGAGGGCGGGGAGGGCGTCCGCCGCCGTCTGTTTGCCCTGGGGTTCCACAAGAATGACCTGATCGAGGTGAACGCCCATGGAATCCTCAGGGGACCGTTTCTGGTCAGGAACCTGACCGCCGATACGAGTGTTGCCTTGGGCAGAGGAATCGTCAGCAAGATCATGGTGGATATCGTCCCTGATGAAGGATGAGGTGCCGACCGCTATCTTTTTGGGGCAGCCGAACAGCGGCAAGAGCACACTGTTCAATGCTATCGCCGGCCCTAAGGCTTTGACCTCGAATTTCCCGGGCACGAGCTATAAGCACACCCACAGCCTGGTCAACATCGAGGGTCGGCTTCTCAATGTCGTTGATCTGCCCGGGGCATATTCGCTGAACCCCTCGGACCCGGCCGAGAAGGTCATCCTCAGCCATCTCTTCCAGGAAAAGCCAGACCTAATCATCAATGTCGTCGATGCCTCTATCCTGGGAAGGAGCCTGGAACTGACCATCGAGCTCCTGGAGCTCGGCTTCCCCATGATCATCGCCCTGAACATGGCCGATCTGGCGGAAAAAAAGGGAGTCCATATCAACTCCGAGAAGCTGGAAAGGATACTAGGGGTCAGGGTCATCCCGACGGTCGCCTCTCACGGTCGGGGGATCAAAACGCTCCTGGAAGCGGCCTTTCATTGTTTGGACGGGTGGTGTCCCGTGACTGCTCCCCGATGGTCCGGAGACGTCGAGGAAGAGATCGGCCGATTGGCCGCAAAACTCCCTCCAAACATCGTCATCGCCGGAAATCCCAGGTTCACGGCGATCAAGCTGATCGAGGCGCACAAGGTGTTTTGTCTCGAGATCCTGGCCGAGGCCGACCCGGGACTTCAAGAGGAACTCGTCTTGGCCAAGAAGGCAATCGAAAGCAAGCGTCTCGCCCCGGCTTACGAAGTCATCGCCGCCGAGCGCCACCACCTGGCTTTCAAGATATTCGAGCAGAGCAGCCGCATCCTCCGGGGAAAGCGGCTGAGCTGGGAACAGCGGATCGATGACGTCATCATGCATCCAGTCCTCGGCTATCCCATACTGGTGATCATCTTCCTGGCCTTTTTCTTTCTCATCTTCAAGATCGGCAGCCCGTTGGAAGGGATTCTGCTCGGTCCATTGGGACAGTTGAGGGCGGCCCTCTTGGGTTGGTTGGGGCCGGGCCTGATCTTCCATCTCGCCGACGGTCTTATCCAGGGGGTCGGAGGCGGCGCGGCGATCGTCCTGCCCTATTTCGTGCCGCTTCTCTTTTTCATGGCCTTTCTCGAGGACTTGGGCTATCTCTCAAGGGCCGGTTTTCTCCTGGACACTTTCATGCACCGGATCGGCCTGCACGGGAAGTCGGTGTCCCCGTTCGTCCTGGGATTCGGCTGCAATGTTCCGGCCGTTCTCTCCACCCGGATCCTCGAGTCCCGGCGCGACCGGGTGATCACTTCGCTTCTCATCCCCTTCATCCCGTGCTCCGCCCGGACGACCATCGTCCTGGCGCTCGTCGCCTTCTTTCTGGGACCTCTCTATGCGCTCGGCTTCTATTTCTTCAACATCCTCATCGTGGCCGTGATCGGCCGTCTGTTGTCATTCTTCTTCAAGGACCCCTCCCCGGGGCTCATCCTGGAGATTCCCTCGCTCAAGATGCCCTCTCTGGCAAACATGATCCGGAAAACCTATCTCGAACTCAAATCCTTCGTCAAGTTCGCCTGGCCGCTGCTCGTCGCCGGCAGCGTCGTTTTGAGCCTGCTCCATTACCTGAGTCTGGATAGGATCCTGAACGTTGCCTTCTCTCCTCTCATCGTCTACGGGCTGGGGCTGCCTCAGGAGCTGGGGATCACCCTCGTCTTCGGCTTCCTGCGCAAGGAGCTATCTCTGATCATGATGCTCCAGGCTCTTGGGGTCGACTACAAGAATCTCCTGACCGTCATTTCGCGGGAACAGATTCTTGTCTTTACGGTTTTTGTCAGCTTTTTCATTCCCTGTCTGTCCACTTTCGCCATCCTGTGGAAAGAGATCGGCAGAAGGATTGCTTTTATCTCAGTCGGACTGAGCATCGCCGTGGCCATTGTGGTCAGCCTTCTGGTGCGGCTATTTTTCTAGGATCACGACAGCGATGGCATAAGCGGCCAGGTGGGAAACGGAGACATGCACCCGGTCGAACGGCCACTGCGCCTGACCTTTGATCACGAGGTCCGGTTGACCGGAAGGCCGGTTGACGAGTTCGACATCCTTCCAGCCGATCCTCATCCCCAGCGCCTTGAACAAAGCCTCCTTGGCGGCGAACCGGGCGGCGAAGTTCTGATGCTTGTTCCTTTTCTTCGAACAGTATCCGATCTCCCGGGGCGTGAAGGTCCTTTCCAGGAACCTGGGGCTCTTCTCGGCCAGCCGGGCAATCCTGTCCACCTCGATGATGTCAATCCCGATGCCGACGATCATGCCTTTCCTCCTTCAGGAGCCTGGCGATCTTGGGGCCGGTGATGGCCGCCAGCTCTTCTTCCGGGGCCCTCCCGATCTCTTCCAGGCTCCGATATTGGGCGCGCAAGGCCGTTCTCCTCTTCCTGCCGAGACCGGGAATGCCGTCGAGAACGGAAGCGAAACTCTTCTTTTCCCGCCGCCGTCGATGGAAAGAGACGGCGAAGCGGTGGGCCTCGTCACGGATGTGCTGGAGCAGTTTCAAGGCCGGAGATGTGCGGTCGATGCAGAGACCGGATTTTGCCTTCGGCGTGAAGACGATCTCTTCCTTCTTGGCCAGCGAGACCACCGCGAGGCCGGTCAGCCCCAGCTCCCGAAGGGCCGTCTCCGCGGCCTGAAGCTGTCCCTTGCCGCCGTCGACGAGGATAAGGTCCGGAAAAACCCGCCCTTCCGCCAGGACCCGGGCGTAGCGGCGCCTGACGACTTCCCGCAGGCTGGCGACGTCGTTCGGACCGACGACGCCCTTGATCCTGTATTTCCGGTATTCGTCCTTGTTCGGCTTTCCGCTCTCAAAGACGACGAGGGAGCCCACCGATTCGTCTCCACCCGTATTGGAAATGTCGAAGCCTTCGATCCGCTCCGGAGCTGACTTCAGTCCAAGGAGTCCGGCCAGTTCTCTCAGCGCAAGAACATCCTCGTGCCCTTTCTTCAGCAAGATCGCGGCATTCTGATTGGCCAGATCGACGAGCTTCCGACCTTTGCCTTTTTGAGGGACCAAAACTCTGATGATCTTTCCTTTGCGGGCGGAGAGCCTGGCGGCGAAATCGTCAGGAGATGCCGGGGAGGAGGGCAAGAATATCTTCGCTGGAAGGTCTTCGCTGTCTCGGTAAAAGTCCTCCAAAAATCGTGCCATAAGCACATCGTCCGCTGTATCTTCCGGCTCGCGCCGGAGGATTTCCTCGGCCTCGCGGACCTTTCCCCTACGCATGAAGAAGAGGTAGAGAGCAACCCGATCCGCCTCCCTGGCCAATCCGAAGATATCGACATCCTCAAGGGCGACGGAGATCAACCTCGGCTTCTCTTTGACCTGCTCGATCGTCCGGATGAGGTCGCGCCAATGAGCGGCCTGCTCGTATTCCTGCCGTCGCGACGCCCCGCTCATTTTTTCTTTGAGGATCCGGAGCAGCTGCTCGGTCCTTCCCTCCAGGAAAAGACGGGCGTTGGCGACCCTTTCCCCGTAGTCCTCTTCTCCGATGAAGCCCACGCAGGGAGCCGAGCAGAGCTTGAGGTCGTATTCCAGGCAAGGCCTCCGGCGTTTTCCCGGAATGCCCTCCGCGCATCCCCGGATGCCGAAATATCGGTTCAAAAGATGGATCGTTTTGCGGGCCTGCGAGGCCGGGCTGAAAGGACCGAAGTAGCTGGCTCCGTCGTCCTCGACCTTGCGGGTGAGATAGACGCCGGGACAAGTTTCCGTCGCTGTCAGCTTGAGATAGGGGAAGCTTTTGTCATCCTTGAGCCGTAGGTTGAACTTGGGCTGGTATCTCTGGACGAAATTGTTCTCCAGAAAGGCCGCCTCCTTTTCCGAGCCGGTGAGGATGAAGTCAAGGCCCGTCGTCTCCGAGATGATTTGGCTGACCTTGAGGTCGGACGTAGGCAGAAAGTAGGACCTGACACGATCCTTGAGGGAGCGCGCCTTGCCGATATAAACGATCTCTCCCCTTCGGTTCTTGAAAAAATAGATCCCCGCCCTGTCCGGCAGCTCCGCCAATTTGGCTCTCAGCTTTTCTTTCATGGCTCAAAGCCCCGTCGACAATTCCCGCTTTTTCAGCTTGGTGAGCTCGTCCCGCAGGCGGGCCGCTTTTTCGAACTCGAGGTTGCGGGCGGCCTCTTTCATCAACTTCTCCAGCTCATCCATCCGTTTCTTCCTTTTTTCGGGAGACAAGTAGATATCCTTCTCTTTGGGCAGGCGGGTGTAATCGAGGTAGTCTCTTTCATAGACGCTGGTCATGACCTCGTCGATGCGCTTGCTGATCGACTGCGGAGTGATGTTGTGCCGGCGGTTGTATTCCTGCTGAATCCGCCGGCGCCTGTTCGTCTCGGCCTGGGCCTGGGACATCGATTTGGTGATCGTATCGGCATAGAGGATGGCCTTGCCGGCGACGTTCCGGGCGGCCCGGCCGAACGTCTGGATGAGTGAGGTCGATGAGCGGAGGAAACCCTCCTTGTCGGCATCCAGGATGCCTACGAGAGATACTTCGGGCAGGTCCAGCCCTTCCCGCAGCAGGTTGATCCCGATCAGGGCATCGAAAAGGCCCTTTCTCAGGTCGCGCAGGATGTTGACCCTTTCGAGTGTCTCGATGTCCGAGTGGAGGTAGCGGACGCGGAGCCCGAGCTCATGGTAGTGACGCGTCAGATCCTCGGCCATCTTCTTGGTCAGCGTCGTCACCAGGGTGCGCTCGTTCCTCTCCGCCCGCCGGGAGATCTCACCCATGAGGTCGTCGACCTGGCCCTTGACCGGCCGGACCTCGACCTCGGGATCGGCCAACCCGGTCGGCCGGATGATCTGTTCGATGACCTTTCGGTCCGACTCGCGGAGCTCGTAAGTGCCGGGGGTGGCCGAGACATAAAGGAGCTGGCGCGTCCGCGCCGAGAACTCATCGAAGTTGAGGGGCCGATTGTCGAGGGCCGAGGGCAGCCGGAAGCCGTGCTCGATGAGCGTCATCTTCCGGGAGCGGTCGCCGTGATACATCCCGCCGATCTGGGGGACGGTGGCATGTGACTCGTCGATGATAGTCAGGAAATCCTCGGGAAAATAGTTGAGGAGGGTGTAGGGCGGCTCGCCGGGGCGGCGCCGGCTGAGATACAGGGAATAGTTCTCGATCCCGGGGCAATAGCCGAACTCCCGCAGCATCTCGAGGTCGTAGAGAGTCCGTTCTTCGATCCGCTCGGCTTCGATGATCTTTCCCTGCTTCCGGAAGAACTCGATACGTTCGGCGAGCTCCGTTTCGATGCCGGCGATGGATGAAACAAGGACATCGTGGGGGGTGGAGAAGAAGGTTCGGGGGTAGATGATGACGGTCTCGAATGTCTCGATGGTCCGGCCCAGCAGGGGGTCGATCGAGGAGAGGCCGGAGACCTCGGCTTCGTCGAGCTCGATGCGGTAAGCAAGGTCCTCGTAGGCAGGGAAGATGTCGATGATATTTCCCCGCACCCGGAAGGTTCCCCGCTGGAATTCGTCCTCCCGCCTCTCGTATTGCATGTCGACCAAGGCCTCCATGAGCTTTTTCCGGGAGAGGGTTTGCCCCTTGGCCAGACGAAAGCTCATGGAATAGTAGGTCTCGGGTGCCCCGATCCCGTAGATGCAGGAGACCGAGGCCACGACGATCACGTCCCGCCTCTGGAAAAGGGCGTTGGTGGCGCAGAGACGCATCCGGTCGATCTCATCGTTGATGGTCGCTTCCTTGGCGATATAGGTGTTGGAAGCGGGGATGAATGCCTCGGGCTGGTAGTAGTCGTAATAACTGACGAAATACTCGACCGCGTTTCGCGGGAAGAAGCGCCGGAATTCCTGGTAGAGCTGGGCGGCCAGCGTCTTGTTGTGGGAGATGACCAGCACGGGCCGCTGGATGTCGGCGATCACGTTGGCCATCGTGAACGTCTTCCCGGAGCCGGTCACGCCCTTCAGGACCTGGTGGCGGCTTCCCTCACGGATGCTCGCGGATAGGGAGTCGATCGCCTTAACCTGGTCCCCCTTGGGCTTGAATTCCGAGTGGAGCTCGAACCTTTTCATGGCTTCATTATTATAACAATTATTCGAAGGGAGGTTGAGGGACTTGCCGGTTTGAGAAGGGGAGGCGCTGTGCCGGGGCGATCAGGGTTTGCCCAGGACCTTGACGGACCCCTTGAATTGGGCACCGTCTTCGATCGAGATAACGGACGCCGACAGGTCGCCCTTCACCCGGGCTGTTCTCTCGATGATGACTTTTCCCGAGGCGGTGATATTCCCGTTGACCTCTCCTCTTACGGTGATGCTCCTGACCCGGACCTCGGCTTCGATCAGGCCGCCTTCAACGACCAGGAGGTCATTCCCCGGGAGGTTGATTTTTCCCCGGAATTGACCCCGGACGATGAGGTCTTCCTGGCCGCCGATATCGCCCTGGAGAACGACGGTCGCCCCCAGGACGGAGACCTTGGCCTGATGTTCCAGGGACGATTCCCTTCCGTCTGGGGATGTCATGCGCATATCCTCGAAGAAAGAACTTCGGCTTGATTATAAATTCCGATTGCCGGGTTGTCAATCCGTTGCGGATTCTCTAGAATAAATACGGAGGTTACGATGAAAAAGCTCTGGTCATATCTGGTCATGGCTGTGGTCTGTTTGTGCCTGTTCCCGCAGTCGCTGCCCGCGGCCATCTATTTTATAGGGGCTTCCCTCTGGGCGCAGCCGGCGGAGGCTCTCAAGATTTTCCAGGCGGAAAACAAGTTCACGATCGACGGGGATTTGAATGATTGGACGGGCCTGGGCGAATTGCCCATTCAGCTCACCCCGGAGGGCCAGGTTCATCCACCATCTGCGGACCTGACTGTCACGGCCAGGTTCAGCTTCGACGCCGAATATTTCTATGCGGCGGTCTCGGTCCTGGACGACCGGATCGAGTTCCCGGGCAGGGGACGGCGTGAAGGGGACGGTTTCTATCTGACTTTTGTCGACCCCACAACGGGAGACGGCAGAGGCCGTTACTTGATCTTCGGATTCTCCCGCTTTGAAAATGAACCCCTGGCCGTGATTCCCCGAATGGAAGACGACACTGTCCCGGTCGTCCGGGATGTTCTGCTTCAGGTCAAGGCGGATGAGGGCAAACAGACGGTGGCCTATGAGTTGGCGATTCCTTGGAAATACTTCCCCGATTTCCGTCCCTTTTTGCAGCCGAAATGGGCGATCAACCTCTCTTATGACGACCTCGACGGCGGGCAGAAAAAGGTCGTCCAGCTCGTTTCCGACCCGAATTATGAGCCGGACAATCCGGCACCGAAAAAAGCGCTTCCCTGTGAGTTCGTCGTTGGTCCGCTGAGGTTCCTCGAATTCCAATCCTCTTTGAACGCCAATCATTTCTACCCCGAGGACGAGCGAAAACTCAACCTGGCCGTCCATTCGCCAACGGCTCAGCAGGGCTGGCAGGTCAGGCTGATCGCGACCACACCCCTTGGCAACTTCCCTTCGGAGAGAAGCCTTTCCTTCGAAAAAGGAATGAGCATCCTCAGCTTCCCGATCGACCTGGAAAAGACCACGACCGGCGTCATCGACCTCAGTCTTGGCATCATCGACGACCAGGGGAAGCTTCGTTATACGGATGACCGCCGGTTTTTCTTCTTGGACAGGCAACAGTTCGAAGATTATGCGGCCAAGCTGTCAGAATTTAAAACAGGGGAGCTCGCCGGCCAGGATATCGTCTTCCGGGAAAGCCTGCCGACCCTGGAGATCCGCCTCCACTGGATCAAGGAATTCATGGAGAAATCCCCTCCTTTCGCCGACCTCCAGAAGGTCCAGCAGTGGAATCAGGATGTCAAAGACCTGTTCAGAAACGTCGAAGAGGGCAAGCCGGCCCTTTTTCCGACGGGGAGGATCGTCCGGCTCGGCTACCGTTCCGAGGCCGATGGAACCCTGCGGTCCTACTCGGTCCTCGTTCCGGACTGGTATGATCCAGAAACGGCCCTGCCTCTTCTGGTCATTCTGGCCGGAGGGGGAGCGGCTCCCCGAATGAGTCTCTTCGCCCTGACTTCGAGCTACTTCGGTCCCAGGGTCCGCAAAAAGGCCGGGGACTTTTTCATCCTGGCGCCCGAGGTTGAAGACCCCTCGGGTTGGTATATCGGAGGGGATGGCCAGCGGGTCGTCGAAACGATCGAGCACCTGAAAAAAATCTACAGCGTCGCTGCCGCTAACATCGTCCTGGATGGATTTTCAAAAGGCGGCTATGGCGCCCTGCGCCTGGCACTCCAGAACCCGGGAACTTATAAAGGCGCTGTCGTCCGGTCGGGTCAGCTCATCCCGCCCGAGAATTCCGGGGCCGAAAACATCAAGGATCTGCTCGACCGGGCGAAAGGACTGAATATCCTCATCATCCACGGCGACCAGGATAAAGACGCGCCTGTCGAAGAAATCCGCGGGATCGTCGCCCGCCTCCAGGAGTCGAAGGCCAATGTCCGCTATATCGAGGTCAAGGGTGCCGGGTCGGGTGATTACGACAAGTGGTCGGACGTTTTCAACTGGCTCAAGGATGTGCTGGGCGATTCGGTCATCGAGCTCAAGCCGCCCAAAAAGGAAAAAGACAAGGAGCCCGATAAGAAAAAATAGGCCATTTTCTTACCCGTCCTGATCGATCCGGCCGAAGACCGGGCGGCCGCGGAGACAGGTGTAAAAACCGTAAACGGCGACAAAGACGACAATGATCAGTGTCAAAGCAGAGGCTCGCGCCGACCAGCCCGCGTTATCGATCCGGAGGGGCATCTTCACCAGGATGCTGCAAACAAAAAAAGAAATCGCCGCAGGGAGAAATCCAGAAAGCAATAAGAGACCGGCGATCTGGCCCGAAAAGATAAAACCGGACAATAACGGGGCTGACAGATCTCCCGAGCTTTCCACCAACTGGCTCACGGTTCCAAAAAAGGTAAAAACGACGGCCACCAGTCAGGCCTTTCGGAAAATGACCCGGCACAAAACCGTCGCGACCATGACCTCAAGGAATTCCAAAAGTTCAGAATTGTGACTCCCCGGGAATTCGAGCTTCTCTTCGAATAAGGAATGCTGAGAGTGTAAACGATCTGAAAAACGAGCCCTATCAGCCGCCCAGTCAAACTCGAATCCTCAGTGGTATCGTTTCTAAACTGGAATCGTTTCTTTCCCAGGCCGGAAGCGGAAAAGATTTGCTTATTTTGGGAATATTTTTTATCTTACGCTTGCCGAGTCACCTTGTCTGGGCGACGTGAGTAAAGCCTTATCGGCACAAGAATCAAATTTTCTATTGAGGAGGCAAGGGAATGAACAGGATCGAAAAAGCATTGATGCATGCTCTGTTTATCCATCTGCATCACAACATCGACCAGGCGGTCGACTTCAAAGCGATCGCGGCCTTGAACAAAAAGGTCAGCCGGCTCTTTCCCAAAGCCCTCATCGTCGGTCCGGGCGACGATGCCGCTGCCTTTAAGTTTCCCAGCACCGACGGAACCTTCGTGGGCAAGATGGAGAGCCATTGTTCCCCGTGCGTTCCCAGGCCGTATGATGCCGCCGCCACCGGAGCCGGCGGAGCCATGCGCGATGTCGTAGCCATGGGTGCCCGGCCGATTTTTCTTATGAACTTCATCGGCACCCGGCCGCTGAAGGATAAAGTAATTGTCGGTCCCTGTGGCTTCAGCGGAAAATGCACCTGCGGGAAATGCATCGAGATGACCAGCAAAGAACGGGTCGACTTGATGGTCAAAGGCCTGAGAGACATGTGCAGCGCCATGGACGTGTTCATCGTCGGCGGCGGGTTTTCGACCTCGTTTTGCGATATTGTCCCGGCCGTTGTCGTCTCGGTGATCGGCAAGCTGATTACGGCTCGGCCGTTGACCAAGCCGGCCAAGTCCGCCGGCGACAACATCATCCTCATCGGCCGGACCGGCAACGACGGCAACGACACCCTCTTCCGGGCCGGGCTGGTCAAGGAGATGAGGCCGGCCGTCGCTCTCTTCAAAGAAGAAAGGGTGGTCATGGAATCGACCCTGGCCGCCTTTCGGTCCGGCAAGGTCAAGGTCTGCTCCGACCTGGGAGCCGCCGGCATCGGCGCCGCTGTCTGCGAATCCGCCCGATACGGCGGTTTCGGGGCCCGTATCGATTTATCCAAAGTGCTCCTTAAGGGCAAAGGCCTCACCCCGGAGGAAATCATGATCTGTGAATCCCAGGGGAGGATGGCGGTCCAGGTGGCCAAGAAAGATGTTGATCATTTATTGAGGACGATCCGGGCCAAAGGAGCCAGGGCTGAGCAGATCGGCGAGATCAACGATGACAACAAGGAGGTCTTCGAGTACAAGGGGAAGACCGTGGCCGTCATTCCGAACCATCCTTGCCAGGCCGATTTGAAAGAGCTCTACGCCGGATCTTAAGATGCCGAAAAAACGGGCGAAATCCGAGTACGCCAAGGCCGGAGTGGATTACACCAAGATCGAACCGTTCAAAATGGCCATGGTGAGCGCCGGCAAGAGGACGCTCAAGTTTCCGAACAAACGGGGTGTGTATATCGAGCCGGAAAGCCTGGGCGCCCATGGAGTCGTCTTCCGGTATCGCGGCACCAGATCTCATTTCTGGTGCATGACCCAGGAAGGCCTGGGAAACAAAAACTGGATTGCGGAATGGATGTATCAGCACGCCGGGACCGGGAGGACTTATTACGAGGGCATCGGCATCGACACGGCCCTGATGGCGGCCAATGACGTGATCTGCCAGGGGGCCCTCCCCGCGATCTACACGGATGAAGTGGCGGCGGGCGACAGCGAGTGGTTCATGGACGAGAGGCGAAGCCACGATCTGGCGGAAAGCTTCTATCAAGCCTGCGAGATGTGCGGGATGGCCCTGCCGGCCGGCGAATCTCCCGCCCTCCGCTATTTGGTCAAAGCTGAGCCGCCGGTGCGGAGCGCTCCCTCTTTGTCCGGTTGCATGACCGGCATTATTTCTCCTCGAAACAGGATGGTCACTGGAGAAAAGCTCTCCGTCGGAGACCGCATCATCGGAGTGACATCGTCAGGGCTTCACGCCAACGGGATTTCCCTGGTGATCAAGCGGGCCTTGGCGCTAAAAGACAAGTTTCTCCATCAACTGCCGAACGGGAAAACTCTGGGCGAGGAAGCCCTCATCCCCACCCGCTCGTATGTCCGGCTCGTCGAAGCCCTGCAGGAAAAAAACATCGAGATCCACTCTCTGCTCGGCGGCACGGGAGGAGGGATCTCCAAGATCGCCTATGCCAAGAGTGCTTTCACCTATCGGGTCAATAAATGGGTGGATGAAATACCGGCGCTTTTCCGGTTTATGCGCGAGGTCGGTGTCAGCCTGGAGGACTGCCTGACGACCTTTAACTGGGGAATTGGGTTCTATGTTTTTGTGCCGGAAGAAGAGGTCGACCGGACCATCAAGACAGGCAAAAAGGCGGGATATGAGCTCCTTGACCTCGGCCAGGTCGAAGCAGGGGAGCGCCGCGTCGTCTTTGAGCCGGAGAAAATCACCCTCCCGGCCATTGAGTAATTTCTTTCCGTGAATTAGGAAAATCCTTCTGCAAGAAAAGCGCAATTGACTCCCAAAATGCCATTCAATGCTTTCAACTGGGCCCAAAATTGGCGGTTGAAAAGATCATTCACAGACTGTAAGATAGGAGGACTGTTGATTTCCAACGCCTGGCAACGAGCGGTCATAACTCAGCGCTCGAAAAGGGGAGTGGGGCCAACTCGATATAAATCAATGGCTTAGCCTGTTAAGTCTTTTGTTTTATGAAAGTTGCCTTTTCCCGTTAGTGCTCGTTATTGTCCAGTATTTCTCGAAATTACTCATTAGTTTGCGTTATTATTGCAAACAACTTGGCACTATTTTGGCACCGGTTTGCATTAATCATTATCCAGCGACGTCCTTGACAATCGGCCGGAGGAACCAGTACCCTTCTCAAACCGGCTCTTATACTCGGCGACAAACCTCTCGAAATGATGGAATAGTACCCGGTTAAGGACGGTCCGTTCCGGATGACGAGGACGATAGGTTCCCGGCACATCGGGAAGGACGAAGCGAGAATCGGGCCAGGATCAGGGCCCAGGCTTAAGGTGTAGAATTGGCAAGAATTAGAAAAACACGATACCCCTGATTTGTGGATTATCTCAAGGTTTGGCAGCATGTCTGCGTCGGGCCTTTTTTGGGGTTTTTGAAAACGGGGTTTGGCCGGCAGCCCGGCTTAATGTCCCTTTTATGTGCTTGACATCAATTCTTGGCTGGGCGCATCATTATGAGCATCGCCTCCGCTTTACGGCGCTTCCCCTGGCGCTTTACCACCGCAAGTGAGGAGCGATCATTAAATAGCTCTAAAGGGTATGATTCCTACCGGAGGTTGCCTGTGTACACGGGGCGTTTTGGTGTCCTACTAGTTCTTGCCTTGTTGGTCTCTTGTGTGTCCATCAATAACGCACTTTCGTATGTCAATATCTATATACATTCACCGGCAAATAGCAGCGAAGGCAAAGAGTCCACGGCGCAGGCTAAGAATGACCAAACCAGGCACTATGCGGGTCAAGAGCCGCTGGACTCGATGTCCCCTAAATGGAAAAAGGAGATAGTTGATACGACTGCAGGCGTCGAGTACCTAACTGATATTGAAAGACAAGTCATCATCGAAATTAACATGGTGCGGACCGACCCAGCGCAATACGCCCGGAGCTTCCTAGTGCCGCTTCGATCATACTATCGCAATTCACTCTTGCAATATCCGGGCGAGATTGCCATCTTAACCGATGAAGGGATTCGTGCACTTGATGAATGTATCAAAGAACTTCAAGTCATAAAACCTTTGTCTTCACTGTCCCCGAAGAAAGGGCTTGCGCTGGCTGCGCGCGACCATGCAAGGGATCAAGCAATAACTGGGGCAACCGGACATATCGGGAGCGATAAGTCAACCTTAACAGATAGACTGAACCGATACGGCCAATGGGACATCTCTGCTGCAGAGAATATCGACTACGGAAACGGAGATGCTAGAAGAATAGTGACCTCGCTACTCATTGATGACGGTGAAAAATCGCGTTGGCATAGAATAAACCTTCTCAACTGCAGCTTCAAGTTCGTGGGTGTTTCAGTTGGACCGCACACTGTCTATAGGCATATGTGCGTAATGGATTTTGCGGGATCATACCAGTAAGCCAGTTGCATCAGTGACCTGGCCCCGCTCAATGTACTACCTCCGGAGTGAGGTTTTCAACTTAGGCGCCTCACCCGAAAACAGGTCCAGCCAAAAGTGGAGTTTCTTGGCCTATCGATCCGCGGCCCGGCGGGCGATGACGGCGGTGGCGACCATCCAAGCGAAGATGATGAGCAGCGCGAGCCGCTGGAGCAGGCCGCGGAATGACGGCGGAACACCTGGATAGAAGAGACCGGCCGCGGCGACCAGGACGAGCGCGGCGGCCGAGAACACTATGGTGGGGACCCTGGCTGAGCGGCGGCCGGCGGCCGCGGGAACGAGGGCGGCCATGGCCGCCAGGATTCCGTAAACGGCCACCCGGGCGAAAAGGTTGTGGACCGTGCCTTCCCAGTCCATTTCCGAACCGCCCCGAACGGGGTAATCCCTCGCCAGCCCTGTGATTGCAGTGGAGACGCCAAACACGACCAGTCCCGCTAGCACGCCCCAGCGGAAAACGCCGTGCCGCTGCGCCCGGAGCAGCCCGACCCCGAACGCGATGGAGAGAATGCCGCACAGGACCAGGCCGGTCCGGAGAATCCAAGGGTGGGGCTGACCGGGCGCCGCCAGCCGGCTGATCGTGTCGGAGGACTGGTTGATCCCGGGCGTCACGGCCGAGGCCCAAACGACCGCGATGACGAGGACGGCTCCCGCCGCGGGGCCGCAGCCCAGGAGAAAACGATGCTGCCGGTTCACGCCTCTCCTTCATTCACGTTACTATTTAATCACAACATCGGAGGGCCTGACAAATATCCCATTCGATATAGTGCAGGTCTAGCTTATGTTCCCTTTCAATATTATTGGGAAAATGAGTATGCTTTATTCATTGAGCCTCTTGCTGCGGCCTATTACAGATCGGGCAATCTGGGGAAGTCTGTTGAAGAATATGAAAGGCTCGTTTCTCTCACGGCTGGAAGGCTCTTTTTCAACGATATCTATGCAAAGAGCTTTTACCTGCTGGGAAAGATCGCCGCGCAGCAACGGGATAAGGGGCGTGCCATCGAATACGACCGCAAATTCCTCGATCTCTGGAAGGACGCCGAACCCAACAAAATACTGATGGCATGTAAGCCCCCGTAGTCAACGGCAACAACAAGCTCTGCGACAGGTGGGGTATTGACGAGCATATTATATACGGGATAGATAAGGCGCCCTTGAACTATGTCCAACACTAATATGATTGGTATCACCACCGCAACTATGCCGCAACCTACCGCTGCTTGGGTTCTGTCTATATTTACGTGATTATGGTGCAGAGCAATTATCGCGGGGACTAAAAACATCGCTGCAAAAAGCAGGACTTCGTTGGCAATTTTTAAAGGAAGTATCCCGGTTGCCGTCCATCCGCCTTGATAATGTCCGATCCGCATTTTTTTTGCAATGCGGTCGGAGACTCATCCTCAAGATACTGCAGCCTTTCGCCAACAGGAGGGTGCGTGTAGTAAAAGAGCTTGATCCACCAGGTGGGGTAGGCGTTGCTCAGGTTGCGGTTGGCTAATCCTGCGAGCGCCGCGGCAAAGGCGTGAGTGTCTTTGACGTAGGCCGCGGCATAGAGGTCCGCCTGTTTCTCGAAATGCCGGGACAGCGAGTTGCCGACGGGGCCGAACACCAAGCTCGACGCCGTCCCGGCGATGATCAGCATGACAGGCAAGACGGTCAGGACCTCGCGCGCGGAGCCGGGAAACCCGGGAAAAGCGGCCCTCATAACCACGTTGAGGAGAAAGAAGACCGTCAGCTGCTCTAGAGTTTCCAGAACAACGCCTTTGCAAATGTGCCTGTGCCTATAATGCCCAACTTCGTGGCCGATAATGGAGACGATCTCCGGAAGCGTCATCTGCTTGACCAGGTTGTCGCCGAGGACGACTCTTCGCGTTTTTCCAAGGCCGGCCAGGAAGGCGTTTTCTTTGCGTGTCCGCCGGCTCATGTCCTCCTGAAAAAACCCGCCGCTCTTTAAGCCCTCCCGGGCGAGGATCTCTTTGAGGGCATTGGTCAGCTCTTTGTCCTCGATCGGCGTATAGCGATGGAATATGGGCAGGATGACCACGGGAAAGAGTGTCGCCATGATCACGCTCACGAACGCCATGGCCAGACCCGCGATCAGCCACCAGGTCCCGGGAAAGCGGGCCATGATCCAGAGAAGGAGGGCGAGGACGAGCCAGGCCATGACGAGCAGCACTGCGAAGGACTTGGCCTGATCCGAGAGCCAGCCTTTGACGGGCTGCGTGGAAAAGTTCCACTTGTGCTCGTGGACGTAGCCGCGATAAAAACTTAAAGGGAGGCTGAGAATCGTCAGCCAGGCAAGGAAACCAGCCGTGTACGCCAGGAACGGCCAGACCACAGGGCCGCCGCTCCATAGGTGTGCCAGTCGTGCGCTCAGGCCGGTCTCGGAAAAGGCCACAAGGAAGGCAAGCGACAGAGCCGATCCCGCAAGGCCGAGGAGCCTATTTTCTTTGTCGTAGCGTCTGGCGAGAGTCTGCCGCTTCTCATCGAGCAAGGGATGAATATTATCCATGTGCATTGTGCAGCTTTTGGATGTCTCCACTCAATTATATTATAGCGAAAAATCATGGGCCGGTTACGTTGCTTTTTTTGATCATTGGTTTGATTCTGATATTGTGATTCCATTGTATTGGATCTAGAATGTTTTCGCCTGAGGAAGAAGAAATAGTGTCAACAGCTTTTGGTGCCACATGGGATGAATACTGCAACAGAGTGAAAATACGGTGGCTATAAAGAAGGATCAATATTTAGTGAAATTGCAGAATGATGTCATCAAAAACAAACTCCGGAGGGAGGTGGCCATGGAATTCCGTTTCGCCCACAACAACTTCAATGTCCTGGATTTGGAAAAGAGCGTGGCATTTTACCAGAAGGCGCTGGGACTGAGGGAGACGCGACGGAAAAAGGCCGACGACGGCAGCTTCATCCTTGTCTTCCTTGGGGATGGGAAAACTGCCCATCTGCTTGAACTCACGTGGCTTAGGGATCGGAAGGAGCCCTATAATCTAGGGGACAACGAATTCCACCTGGCCTTTTCTACGCCGGATTACGAAGCCGCCCATCGTCTCCACAAGGAGATGGACTGTATCTGTTACGAGAACCCGCAGATGGGGATCTATTTTATCGAGGACCCGGACGGCTACTGGCTCGAGATCGTCCCCGAACGGCTCTGATATCTCAATGTGTGCGCAGTTGAAAAGACAAGCCACAAGCCGTAGAATAAGGGGCGCCGGCTGGGCCTAAATCGGCCGGCACCGAGCGGGCATAATTCAGCGCTCGAATAGGGGAGTGGGGCTAACTCGATATAAATCAATGGCTTAGCATGTTAAGTCTTTTGTTTTCTGAAATTTTCTTTTTCCCGTTAGTGCTCGTTATTGTCCAGTATTTCTCGAAATTACTCATTGTTTTTCATTGTTTTTGTAAACAACTTGGCACTATTTTGGCACCGGACTGCACTAATCATTATCCGACGACTTCCTTGATATTGGGCAGTAGGGAGCCGTAATCCTTTTCGAAACGTCCCTCGTACTCCGAAAGGAACCAGGTAATCCATCTGTCCCGGCTCTTAAACGGCCGCTTCATCTCACTGGGCCGAGATACGTATCGAGCCAGGCGAGGGTTTCCTTGATCAACTCGGACCTGGGAACAAGATGGCTCGAATCATATATGATCTGGCGTTTGTGTTCGGCCGGCGTCCCGAGCAATGCAAACATAGGTTTCTGAGAGGTCTCCGGCGGATAATAATAGTCGTATTTTCCGTTCAGCATGAGGACGGGAATCCTAACCCTGGAGACAAAATTGATCTGATCCACCTCAGGCAGAGTTCTTTGAAGGTAAAACCCTGCGACGTATAGAATGGCAGCTTTAAGACGTTCCTCGACCGCAGGCATGATAGCCCCCATGGCGGCTCCCCAGCTGTATCCAAAATAGGCGATCTTATCACTGGCAATATCTTTCCTTGTCTCAAGATAATCGATAGTTCTGGAGACATCCTTAGACCACATTAAAACATGCTCTTTGTAAAAATTCGTTTCCGCGGGATAGTCAGATTGTAAACCGTCGCCTCTTTCATATGTCCCCTTATAAATTGGGATCATAACCGCACGCCCGTTTTTCACAATGTAGTCCACAGCTCGCATTTGGCCGGACTCAAGGGCCTCGTTCGAACGTTGAAATATCGCACCGGAGCCGGGAAAATAGACAACAACTTGATAGGGTGGAGTGGATTTTTTAGGCAGATATAGAAACGCCATGACCCGCTCGTTCCCATATGCGGCGTCGAACGAAATCTTCTCCTTAGTCCACGCTTCGGAGCTTCCATCCTCTGACTCAATCTTAGGATTGAGGGGTGTTTTGTCATAAGCATACATCCTCTTATAGACTTTAAAGATCTCGTCGGAGATGGGTTTTTCGTTTAAAAAGTCACGAAAGGCCGTTTTTATGGGCCTTTGGAGGTCGGCCAGGTTCTTTTCAGTTGTAAGGTACTTGATGCATCGGAGTCCGTTTGTCAGTGATCGATCGAATGAATTCGCGGCAAAGGCATCGCAGAATGAGTACTCGTTATCGTTCCAACCTCCACCGAATATGTATCGATGGTTATCCCCATCATCATTCCAGCACCACTCCCGGACATTGCCGGCCATATCGAATGTTCCACAGGTGCTCACACCTTGGAAGGTGCCGACGGACGCGGGGCCTTTTTGATTGAAATTGCTGAGGGGAACAATGTACTGAATCCAAAGAATACTGGCAGCCGCACTCCAATGGTAGATTGTCGGCAGACTTTTCCCGGCGAATTCAGCGTACGCTGCGGCTTCGTACCAGGAGATGCCGCCAACTGGAAAATTGTCCTGGCCCGGAAGATAGTAGCCGGCCTCCCAGGAAGCGGGTCCCGGTCGACCCGTTTTATCGACGAATTCGGCCATGGCTTTATCCCACGTCAGAGTTACTCCATTTTTGACAAAAGGGTGCTTCCAGTATTCCTTTTTTTGATAGCCTCCGCTTTCGAGAAACCTCATGAATTCTTTGTTTGTGACTTCAAATTTATCGATTAGAAAGTCGACGAGCTCAACCTCGGGGAGATGGTCGAGACCATTGTTATCACAATAATAGGCGCCGCCTTTCACGAAAACCATTCCGGCGAGAGAGTCTTCTTCTTTTGCTAATATTAAATCAACGGGGCCATCTTCGGGAATAAAAGCCGTTACCGACTCTGTGAATCCTTCTCTTGCCATTTTTAATCGGTATCGGCCACGGGGCACTCTCAGATGATCAATCGGTGTTTGACCGCAAGGCTGCCATTTTAGTTCAACAGCGGAGTAATCCTTCAGGTAGACAGAAGAACCCGGTGGCTCGCTCCGGATTGAGACCGTCCTAGAAAACTTGGGCCAGGCATTTGCGAGGATGGGTTCCCCGGATATATATTTTTCGGTTTTTACGGCGAGGTCAAAAGCAGCTTGGTATTCCTGCAAATCGGCCAGCCGGAGGATTTCAGGAACGGCCTGTTCTCGAGCCCATCTGACTTTATTCATGCGGCTAAAAAACAAGAAGGCGAGTAGAACGAGAGCGATGAGGACGATGACAGAGGGGATCGCGACGATGGGACGCTTTAAGCGTTTCCACAGCATACGCAGATTCAGTACGCCGCCCGCTTCGGCTTTCAAAGCCTCCTGGTATTTCCTAAGATCTTTCCCGACCTCCGCAGCAGACTGATGCCGGGAATCGGGATTCTTGTTCAAAGCCTGCCTTATCACCTGTTGAAGCTCTTGAGGAAGCGGCGGTTTCTTGCCCTTTAAGGGCTTCGGCTCCTCGTGTACCACGGTATAGAGAATCGAAGCCTCATGGTCGCCCTGGAAGGGGAGTTTGCCGCTCAGCAGCTCATAGAGAACGACACCGAGCGACCAGATATCGGTGCGATGGTCGACCTCTTTTCCTAGGGCCTGCTCGGGAGACATATAGGCGACCGTCCCAAGGGTCGTGCCTTCCCGTGTGAGCAGAGTCCCGCCCTTCACTTTGGCTAACCCAAAATCCATGATCTTAGCCTGGCCCTTGTCCGTCACCATGATGTTGGCGCTCTTGATGTCCCGGTGGATGATCCCCTTCCGGTGCGCTTCCTCCAGACCTTCCGATACCTGGATGGCAAGGCCTAATGCATCTTTTTCACTTATCGGGTTCTTGGTTATCGTTGCTTTGAGGCTCTGTCCCTCGATGTACTCCATAGCGATGAATGGTTTTTCCCCCTCATCATGAATTTCATAGATCGTGCAGATATTGGGGTGGGAGAGCGCGGCGGCTGCCCTAGCCTCCAGGACGAACCGCTCCCTCGCTTCAGGACTGAGGACCAGCTCCGGCGGAAGAAATTTGAGGGCCACATGCCGCTGGAGCTTAGTATCCTCCGCCTCGTAGACAATTCCCATCCCGCCGCGCCCCACGACTTTAAGGATCCGGTATTTTCCGGCCAGGAGCGTTTCGGGAGCCAGCTCCTCCATCGGCCTCAGGATTGTCCGGGTTTGCGAAAAGACGATGCGCTCTGCGGCCTGGACCGGCGTGCCGCACTTGCTACAGAAGCGGGAATCATCCGAGATATCAGTCTGGCATTGTGGGCACTTCATGGCTCTTCTCCCTCATTTTCGGCTTGAGTTTATAGGAAACCTCTTTCTACTGCGCCGGCTTGATGAGCATTCATGGCTCCGACTTTGCTTCACCCCATCGTTAGGGATCATAAATCGCAGTTTAATATTGTGTCAAGTTAAACTCAAAATAGAGGAGGCAATTTTGAAGACGCTGGAAAAGACATGTGCGCCGGCGGGTAACATAGGGCGGATATGCAGTTGAAAAGCCGAGCGACAAGCCGTAGAATAGGGAGCGCCGGCTGAGGATAAATCGGCTGGCACCGAGCGGGCATAACTCAGCGGTAGAGTGCCAGCTTCCCAAGCTGGGAGTCGCGGGTTCGAATCCCGTTGCCCGCTCTTCCCCTTTCCCTCTCCAGCTCGCCTGACCTATAATACGGCTGAGGAAAATCGACGTGCAGCCCTGGAATCTTTTCATCGACCTGTCCCCGCATCCTGGGGCGTTCAACATGGCCGTCGATGAAGTGCTCTTCCGGCGACTCGGAAAAGACCCTCGGACGACGGTCCGGTTCTATCGCTGGAAACGCCCCACGGTTTCTCTCGGCTACTCCCAGCGTGTGAAAGAGGTGCTCGACAGCGACTATTGCCGGAGCCACGGGATTGACGTCGTCCGGCGGATCACCGGAGGAAAACTCGTCCTTCACTGGCGGGAAATCACCTACTCCATCGTCTCTTCCGACACAGCGGTATTTTCTCCGACCCTGGCCGAGTCCTATCGGCGGATCTCCGCGGCGCTCATCCTCGGGTTGAAAAAAATGGGATTGCAGACGAGACTAGCCGGGCCACCTCCATCGTCTTATTCTAGAGGGAACATGCCCTGTTTTGCATATCCGGCGCGGGACGAGATCGAGATCGACGGCCGGAAGATCGTCGGCAGCGCCCAGAAAAGGGTAGGTGGGCGGTTCCTCCAGCATGGCTCCATTCCTCTCCAGGGAGACGAGGGCCTCCTGGATCGCGTTTCGCTCTGCCCCGCAAGCAGCTCCGGGGCGAACAAGGTATCG
>DATKXS010000032.1:0-4171 GCA_035528895.1 Candidatus Desulfaltia sp. | reverse complement strand
TCCCGGCTCATCATGAACGCCCCAGTCCCAAAAATAGTATTTTTTCTCTTTTATCACAGAGCGCTTCAATTTCCCCGCGAAGGGAGATAGCGAAAACAAGAGAAACACTTTTTCCAGCGCCTCGAGCCAGCTCTGGACCGTCGCATGCGCGCACTGCAGGGTTTCTTTAAGGCTGTTGAGACTCAGCGGGGAACCAACTCTCTCAGGAAGCAGGAAAAGCAACGTCTGGAGCTTCTGAATGCTGGCGATTTTTGTCAGGTCCCGGAGGTCTTCTCCGGTGATCAGGGAGATGTGGTTATCTTTCCAGCGCCGGTAGAATTCCCGAGTGCCGACGGACAGGGGTTCCGGGTAACCGCAGATTTCCAGGAGGGCCCGGGCGCCGGCGCTGAACGAAGAGCCGGCCGGATCGAATTCAGGAATTCCACGCCGGGGATGCCAGGCCATTTCCGGATTGAAAACGGCTGCGTTCAGATCGCGGGGATGAAGAGGGTTCATCCGGAACAGGAAGTAGCGCCCGACCAGGCTGTCCCCGGAACGCCGGAAGAAATCGAGCCTGGCGCTTCCGATGACTACAATCCGGATGTCGCCCTTCCATTCGTCATAATATCCTTTGAGCAGGTTCTTCCACCGGGGGTACTTATGGATTTCATCAAAGGCGACCCACGGCCGCTTGTTCCATGGAGCTTGGCGTTTCCCACGCGACGGCAGGCGGAGATTCTCGATGAAGAAATGCGGATTCCGGGCGAATTCCCGCCTGACAGCGAGACTGTCCCAGTTGAAGTAATTTGCATCCTGACGGGCATTTCGAAGATGACTCTGGATGAGGGTTGTCTTGCCGATCTGGCGGGGTCCGCAGATAAAAGACATCCGCCCATGCAGGAACCTTTCAGACAAAGCCCAGCTGCCGATGATCGGCTTAATGGTCATGTGACTATTTTCTATAATCATAGAAAAAAGTCAAGTCTAATTTACAGCATCATAAAAATTGGCCTAACCGCTCTTTTCACGGGCGGCGAGGTCACGCATCCGGCGCCTGGCTTTTCAACTTATTTTCCAGGCTTCAGGAAGTCCTCCATTAGATACAGCTCGGCCGGCTCACTCTTGGTTGCTGCGAAGGCGATCGTCTTGCCGTCCGGTGACCAAGCGAGATTGGAGGCCTCTGCTTCCAGCCCGGTTTTCACCTCGACGGGCTGGCCGCCCTCGACCAGAACGGTATAGATCTTGCCCATGTCCGAAAAGGCGATCTCTTTCCCGTCTGGAGACCAGGACAACTCTGAGTGGCCGCCGATATCTTCGACCTTGATAAGTGTCTTGCTTGCTCCGCCCTCCATCGGGAAGAGAGAGACTGTTTTATCTTGGGAAAAATAGGCGATATGTCTTCCGTCGGGAGACCAATCTATGCCTGCCCAGGCCACTCGGTCGGACTCGGAGGTGATCTGTTGAGGCGCACCCCCACTGGAAGAGACGGTGAAGATGTCAATCACATGGTTGTCTTTTTCGTTCGTGTGGTCCCGAATGAAGGCGATCGTTTTTCCGTCGGGGGACCAGCAGGGGAAGCGGGCCTGACCCGCCCAGGGATTTTTAGGATCCCAAGGGAATGCGGTGATCTGCGCCGGTTGCCCTCCCTCTACGGGAATGGTGTAGATGTTGACTTCGATATGAGAAGGCGGATCACCTCTCTTGGGGATATTGATGGCGCCGGAAAAGACCAGCTTTTTCCCATCGGGAGAGACATTGTTCCCGCCGCCGGATGTCGCTTCGTAAAGCTCTCCGCGATTGGCATGGGCAAGAACCGTTGCAACGGCGCCACCATCCCACGGAATGGAAAAGATCCCGAGACCCCTGTAGAAGATGCGGCGTCCGTCGGGTGACCACCTGGGATGAGTGACGGTCTGACCCGCCGGGCTCACTTGAGTCGCCCTGCCACCCGACGAAGGCACGGTGTAGATTGCCGCGAAAGGGGGATTTCTCAACATCACACCAATACTGTTTTGCGACGTCCAGCCCGCAGGAACGGCATCGGGCTCGAGGGGAAGTTCTATGACAAGGGGGTTGTTCGATGCGGCGGCCGGGTCTCCGACGGGAATAATGCAGACCTTTCTGTCATTGACCTGGCGAGTCGACGGATCGTGGATGAAGGCGATCATGGAGCCGTCGGGCGACCAGGTCGGCCCTCGCATGAAACCGCTCATTTCGCTGATTTTGACCGGCGCGTTGCCGCCCAAATCGGCGACCCAAACACTGAATTTATCTTCAGTTCCGGTCCTGACGTAATTTACAAAGGCCAGCCTGGCCCCGTCGGGGGAAAAAGCGGGATCCCCCCACTTGGCCTCAGTCAGGACCTTGCCTTCGCCTGTATCAACCGAGAGGGTGTATATGCCTCGTCCGTGACGAAAGATCAGAGTTTTTCCATCGGGCGATAGGCTCAGCCGGCGCTGACTAGGATCGCCTTCCGGCTGGATGGGCATCTTTTTGACTGGGCCGCCGGTTGACGAAACAATGAAAATGCTGTTCGGGTCGGCTAGGCTGTCGGACCAAGATGTGTTAAAAGCGATCCATTTGCCGTCTCCAGACCAGGCGAGCGAATTTTCAACGTTATTGGCTCCGACCGGCTCGGTCAGCCGAACAGGGGTTCCCGCGATGTTGGGATCGACGTTTCCCGGGATGGGCACCACCCAAATGGTGCCCTCCGTGGCGAAGGCCAGCCTCTTCCCGTCAGGGGACAGCACCCCGTTGCCCGGATTAGCGGGGATTTGGATCTTTCTGAACTGGGGCTTGCCAGGAGTCTCCGCCGATGCCCTGGCCAGCCGGGCGATCCTCTCTTTGGCCGCTTTCACCTCCTCGAGCTGCTGCGGGTAATCCTCGATCACTCTCTGATAGGCGCTCTGCGCCTCGCGAAGGCCCAGCTTCTCGTAGCAACCGCCGAGGCGAAGAAGCGCCTTTGCTGCAATCGGACGGTTATCACTGTGTTTGGCGATTATTTGCTTGTACACGTCGATGGCGCCTTGGAGGTCGCCGTCGACCTCTTCCTTTTCGATGGCCGCCCGGAGCAAGACCCCGGGTTCTTCGGCCTGGCGTGCAATCCCGGCAACTGATACAAGCGCTCCCAAAATCGCGATACAAGAAATAACTCCTATCGATTTCACTGTATTGTTCTTCATCGGATCTTACCTCCTGCCCTCATAATAACGGTCCGATATCCAAATCGTATCCAGGTTGTGTCCAGAGTCAGTCAAGATTGCTTGCCCTCGAAGCGGTAGCCCATGCCGCGCACGCTGAGGATGTAGCGCGGCTTTGCCGGCTTCGGTTCGATTTTCTTGCGCAGATTGAGGATGTGGGTGTCCACCACCCTGTCGGTGACGATGGTCTCCGGCCCCCATGCAGTGTCGATCAACTGCTCCCGGCTCAGCACCCGGCCGTGGTGGCGCACGAAGGCCGCCAATAACCGGAATTCCAGGGCGCTTGTGTTTATGGGCACCCCGTTGCGGCGGACTTCGCCGCGGTCGAAATCGACCTCGCAGTCCCCAAACCGATAAACACCTTGGGATTCCTCCGTAGTCCGGCGGAGCACGGCCTGGATCCGGGCGCGAAGCTCTCTCGGGCTGAACGGCTTGGTGATGTAGTCGTCGGCTCCGAGCTCCAGGCCGAGGACTTTCTCGGCTTCATGCGTCTTGGCGGTCAGCATGATGATCGGCGTCCTGAGGCCGGCCTGGCGCAGCTCCCGGCAGACCTCGAACCCGTCTTTTCGCGGCAGCATGAGGTCGAGGATAATCAAGTCAAAGTCTCCCTCCCGGCCGCGGCGCACGGCCTGTTCGCCGTCGCCGACCGTTTCGACCTGGTGGCCGTGACGGGAGAGGTCTTCCTCGAGACCGAAGGCAATGTCCCGGTCATCCTCGACGATCAGAATCTTCGGCATGGGTTCATTCTCCTGAGGGCAGCAGAATTGTGAAAGTGCTGCCCTTGCCGGGCTCGCTTTCGACGAGAACCTTCCCGGCGTGGGCGTCCACGATGTGCTTGACCATGGCCAGCCCGATGCCCGTCCCTTTGACGCCACACGCCTTGGCGCTGGAACCGCGGACAAACTTACGGAGTATCCGTCCCCTCTCCGAGGGCAAAATGCCGAATCCCTGGTCCCGCACCCGGATGGCAACCGGGTTTCCGGCTTCCACTT
>DATKXS010000031.1:0-3754 GCA_035528895.1 Candidatus Desulfaltia sp. | reverse complement strand
GGAGACGAGCGTCCCCTCTGGTGGCGTCACACCCAGGGCGATCAATGGGACCTCATGCTTCTCTCCCCCATGGGGAGCTACAGCGAATACTATTCGCCAGAAAGGGTTGCCCGGCGAAAGAAGGCGGCCGAGGTATCCTCTTTTTCTCAAAAAGAGTTCACCCAAAAGCTCAATGCCTGTTCAGCCTGGCGGGAAGATATCTTCGTGCTGGGGCCTCCGCTCGAAGCGGTGAAAAAAGCGTTCGACGGCACATCTTACTACCATATCGAGATCTTCATCGCGCTCCCGGGAAAGCAGGAGGAACTGTTCAAGGAACGCGAGATGGAGAACATCTACCAGGTCGCCACCGGGCGGCCGGAGAACCTGATCTTCGTGCGCGATCAAGGAGCCGCCTGGGATCTGTTCACGCTCGGATGCTATCGTGATCTCAAACACTGGGCTTTGAGTGCCGACATCCCCAAAGAAAAGCGGGATTCCGCCGCTCGCCAGGCCGGTTTTAACAATCCCGACGCGATCGGGCCCTACATGAGGACGCTGATCGATATGCACCGGGACACGATGGGCGTGGCGATAAAGTAGCCGTATCGGGAAGAGCTTTTTGCGCGGTGCGACTTCTGCGCGTCAGCGAAAACGGGAACGGCTCTATTTCTTCTCCGCGTCGATAGTCTTAATGAACTTAATCAGCCCGCTCCGGAGAGGAGGTCAAGCGCAAAGCTATGGGGCCCTTCGCGTGCGGGGGCCAGGACATTGATTACACTTGGCCTTGAGAAGTTCAGATCCGGAGGAGATAAGAAACTTTCAGGGTGACGGAGTAGCCGCCCACCCGGCCGAGGAGCTCGTTGCGTTCGCTTTTCTTGAACGCGAGCTGGACGATGTTCCCGGCCCCGAAGTAATACCCGATGAGGAAATCGAGGCTGTACTGGTCTTCCCTGGTCTCCCCGAGGAGCCGGGTGTTGAGAAAGAGGCTGCGGGTGACCTGGTAGTGAAGAGCCGTCTCATAGGAGAGCCCGTTGAAGACCTCCTCTCCGGTGCCGTCGACAACCTGACCGATCCAGTCGCCCTCGAACGACCATTCCAGGTTGCTCCGCGGCCGCAGGACGAGCTGGCCCTCGACGCTCGTCTGGGAGCCGGGGACGACCGCGGAGAATTCCGCGTTGTAGACGCCGCGTTTTTCCCATCCTCCTTCGATGCTGATCTCTTTCAGGAAGCCGCCGCGCTCCCAGCCGAAGTCAACGTTGCCGCCATAGGTTTTGATGAAGTCCGCCGTCCAGGCAAGCTCGTCGCTCTCATCGACGACCTGATACTTGCTCTTGCCGAGTTCGAAGCCGCCGTGGATTTCGATACGGTTGAGGAATTCCGTCCAAACGAAGAATTCCAGGTTATTTCCGGTTAGGCTTCCGTGGGAATCCTGGCGAAGGCGGCCGCCGATGTCCATACTGAAGCGCTTGAGGATTCCCTCGTTATAGCGCCAGGCGTAGCCGGTCATGAGGTCGAAAGACTGGACGTCGATCTGGTCGATATAGCCCGTCCGGATGGCGACGTCGTCCTCGATCCTCTGGAAGCCCGACATGACCTGCAGGCCGGCGTCCGGCTCCCTCTGGAACTGGAGGAGGTGGATGCCGTTCCGCACGTTCGAGGCTCCCTCGTTGAAAGTGAAGGCGCTCATCCCCCGGACGTAGTAGAAATCCTTGAAGTTGAAGCTATAGTCCACGGCGACGTTTTGGTTGCGATCCGCCTCGTCATGGATCCCCGCGTAATAGACCCCGACCTGGGAGTTCTTGAAGATGTCCTTCTGAACACGGACGACGCTGAAGAAGGAGTCGCCGGCATCCTCCTTGTTGAGCGCGCCGAGAATCCCGAAACCGAACCCGCCCGTCTTGCCGGAGACCTTGGCCGCGAACTTCGGGTCGCGTATTCGCCTGGAATAGAAGAGGCTGATGCCGCCTTCATGATACTCTTCATCGTCTCCCGTGGACAGCTCGAAATAGCGGCTGCCCTCGGTGAAGAAGGGCCGATTTTCCTGGAGGTAGTTTTCATAGGGCGAGAGCTGGTAAATGAAGGGGTCGGACTCAACCTCGCTGAAGTCGGGGCTGGCCGTGACGTCCAGGTAGAGGTTGGGCTGGATGCCCCACTTGGCATCGAGGCCGAAGGCCGCCTTGTTGTCCTTCTCGCCCTCCCATTTCGACATCCGGACACCCGCATAAGGGAAGAACTCGAGGTTGTAGCCGGGCCGGACGCCGGAGAGGCCGCGCAGCTCCCCGGTCTGTTGAAGTTTTGGCAGGTCGCGGTCGACATCGGTCCAGTAGTCGGTTTCGTTCAACCTGTGGATGTACCTCTCGAAATTGACCCCCCAGACCTGGCTCTCCTGGCCGGAGAAGCGCAGCGATTTGAACGGGATGGCTATCTCGGCGCTCCAGCCGTCCTCCCGCATCGCCGCTTCGGACTTCCAGATCGTCTCGACGGAGTTTTTCTGAACGCCTTTGGGGTTGAGCTCGAAGGTGATGCTCGTTCGCTTGTCGTTGTAGGCATCCAGGATGAGCGTGATCGAATCGTTGTTTTCGAACTCGTTGCGGGGCGTAAGCTCCGCCCAGATTTTGTCCGGCTGGGCGTCCGTCATCAGGAAAGCAAAATAGACGTAGTCCTGGTCGTAAGCGGCCCAAACGAAGGTTTCCTCGGAAGCCTTCGTCCCGTTGACCGGGTCGTACTGGAAAAAGCCGGAGACAGGCTCCCGGCCGCGCCAGCAGGCGTCGTCCACGAGGCCGTCAATCCGCGGCGGCGTCTCGATACGGCTGATCGTCAGCGTCTTGGTCAGTTCTTGGCCGAAGGACGAGGGAGCAAGAACGGCGACGAGTGCAAGAACGCCCATCCAGGCGAGAGGGCGGTGCCGGAATCGCGGCCTCTTCCACACTCTTAGAAAAAACTCCATCGCTCTTTTAGACGGGCCGGGGCGGATTTTCTTCCCGGAAGCTCAATACTATACTCCATTGCCCGAGAAAATTCTGTTCCCGGCCGATGATCAATCTCAGGCTTGTTGGCGTCGATCAAGAGGATCTCATCGCTTCGCTTGACAGCGCGGTCGCTATTTCCACATACTCAAGGCGGTGAAGAAACGCTCCCGCAGCCTGGTCGTCGCCCTATTTTTCATCCTGTCTTTCGGCATCGCTCTTTTCCTCGATATCTACATCCAGAGCTTCCAATTCACTATACTCGATCATTCTTACAGGCCGGGCATGATGATTATCCTCCTCTGGACCGCCGCTCTTGGGTTTGTTTATCTGCTCTGCACCCTGCTGACCCGCTGGGAAGCGTCCTATTTCGGCGCCGACCCGGAGTTCTGGCGGCGGCGCGGCGTCCTGTCCTCCCTGCCTCTCAGCCTCTTCCTTCTCAGCCCCTGGCTCCTCCGGTTTTACACGACGAGCGGCGACCTCCGGACCCGGCTTCGTATCCTGGCCGTCTTGGCCGTCCTGGGAGCGCTTTTCCTCCATCTTTCCTGGTTCGCCCGTTTCCTGGTCAAACGGGGGTCCTGGTTCGACCGGGCCATCTCCAGGTTCTGTTCCATGTCCCTCCGCCGTCGGCTCCTGGTTCTCTTCCTCATCTCCTTTTTCATCTACCAGGCGGCGGGCTTCATCCTCGTCTGGGAAGGGACCTCGTTCTCCGGCGATGAGCCCTTTTACCTTCTCACGGCCCACAGCCTTCTCCGGGACGGCGATATCAACGTGGCCAACAACTATGCCCGGCAGGACTACTTCCACTT
>DATKXS010000030.1:0-5649 GCA_035528895.1 Candidatus Desulfaltia sp. | reverse complement strand
GGAAATCATCAAGGATGCCCTCCGGTATGAGGCGTCATCGCTGATCTTCGTCCATAACCACCCCTCGGGCGACCCCGAGCCTTCGCCCTGCGACAAGGAGATCACC
Source organism: Candidatus Desulfaltia sp. (assembly GCA_035528895.1). Lineage (GTDB taxonomy): Bacteria > Acidobacteriota > Aminicenantia > Aminicenantales > UBA8522 > UBA8522. The sequence continues at coordinate 5,543 of DATKXS010000030.1, read as the reverse complement.
CGGGACCTCGTCTTTGCCGCCAAGGTCATGCAGCTCAAGGTCCTGGACCACATCATCATCGGGAACAACTGCTTTTTCAGCTTTTCCGACCAGGGGCTGATCGAGGAGTTCGAATTCGCCTTCCTCCACTCCGGATGAGGCTCGGGCTTGGGATTCGTCAGCCCGCTCGGTTCCCCCGCGAGGAACTTCACTCCAAACTCCTCCTTCGCTCTTCTCTCCTTTCAGTCGAGAAACCGTGCCCGCTCACTCCTCATACGGGTTTCTCATGCCACTGCCTTTCGCCTTGGGGAAAAAGAGCGGCCTGTCGTCGATGGACTTCCTCACCCAAGCCCTCGCCTCGGTCAACAAAATGGTGACGGCTTCCCTCGAAAAACGCCTCGGGAAGGCTAAACCTTCGAGGTCGCGTTTCCATTCCCAAGTTGCTCATAGCTAAGATAGCGATGACTATAAGGCCGCAATGGTGACAGTATATAATGTCCCCATTTTTCAAGGTCTCCTCCTCCCCTGGTGGGAGGAGGTCGGGAGGAGGGGGCTTTTCATGGGTCGCGGGTGGCCCGCACGGCGAAGAGAAGTGTTAAAATAAATGGGAGGGAGAGTCACCTCAAAATGAGGCCCACGATGGCCAGAACGAGCGCCAGGATGATCGATACGATACAGGGATAATAAAGGGGGCCGATCTTCCCGGTCTCTTTTAAGGTGAGCTGCTTGTACTGTTGGATATGTTTGAGGAGGTAAAGCCTCAACAGGATGAAGTTGATCTTGATCCCCCGCTTGGAGAGTTCATGCACGATCATCATGGAGAAAATAACGAACAAGCCGACGCACACAAGGGCCAAAATCAAAAGGGTGTTTGCCATTCTTGTCCTCCAACTCAGTGATGATTTACCATTTTATGTGATCCCCAGCCGCCAAAAGCCATGGGATACGAATATCACACCAGGACGACAAAAGAAATAGCCGCAATGAGTAGAGTCCTTATTTTTCAAATCGCGCCATTCGGAAATTGATATTGTGTCCCCGATTCTATAAACTCAACGCAGGGAGGTGGCCATGCCGGACGATAGAGAGATCGCCAAAATGCAAACCCTGAGACCGATCGAGGAAATCGCCGAACGGGCGGGAATCCCTGCCCAATACCTCGAAAAATACGGCTCTTACAAGGCTAAGATCCTCTGGCCCCAACCAGTCAAGGATCTCCCCGTCAAGGGGAAGCTTATCATGATCACGGCGATGACGCCCACGCCGGCGGGCGAGGGGAAAACGACCACGGCCATCGGACTGGCGGATGCCTTCGGACATTTGAAGGAGAAGGCGATCGTTGCCGTCCGGGAGCCTTCCCTCGGTCCGGTGTTCGGGCTGAAAGGGGGAGCCACCGGCGGAGGATATGCCCAGATCGGCCCCCGCGACGACATCAACCTCCACTTCACCGGCGACATCCACGCCATCACCGCGGCCCACAACCTCCTGGCCGCCATGGTCGACAACCGCCTCCACTTCGACGGCGTCTGCGGCCTGATCGACTGCCGGACGGTTACCTGGAAAAGGGTCATGGATATGGATGACCGGGTGCTGCGCGAGGTCGTGGTCGGGATCGGCGGCCCGCTGCGCGGCATCGCCCGCGAGAGCGGCTTCGACATCACGGCCGCTTCCGAGGTCATGGCGATCCTCTGCCTCTCGGCCGACCTGAAGGAGCTCAAGAAGAGGCTGGGAAATATCGTCATCGGCTACGGTCAGGACGCCAAACCCGTGTTCGCCCGTCAGGTCAAGGCGGAGGGCGCCATGGCCGCGCTGCTCCGGGACGCCATGAAGCCGAACCTCGTCCAGACCCTGGAGGGAACTCCGGCCATCGTCCACGGCGGTCCGTTCGCCAACATCGCTCACGGGACGAACTCGGTCGTCGCCACCCGTCTCGCGCTCAGCCTGGCCGACTACGTGGTCACGGAGACCGGGTTTGCCTCCGACCTGGGCGCGGAAAAGTTTTTCGATATTGTCGTCCGGACCGGGCATATCCCGCCGCCTAACGCCTGTGTCCTGGTGGCGACACTCCGGGCGCTCAAGCTCCACGGCGGAGTGAAACTGAAGGACGTCAAGGCCGAGAACGCGGCGGCCGTCGAAAAGGGATTCGCCAACCTGGAAAAGCATATGGAGAATCTGGCCCTCTATAAGATTCCGTCCGTGATCGCGCTCAACAAGTTCCCCGATGATACGGACGCGGAAGTGGCCAAGTTCCTCGCGCTCTGCCGCGCCCGGAAAGCGAGAGCGACCTTGAGCGACGTCCACGCCCAGGGAGGCCGGGGCGGGGTGGAACTGGCGCAAGAGGTGATAAAGGCAATCGCCGAGGAAAAGGCGGATTTCCAGTTCCTCTACCCCGCGGAGATGCCGCTCATTGACAAGATCGAAACGATCGCCCGGAAGATCTACGGAGCCGTCGGCATCGCCATGGAAGGGAAGGTCAGGCGGAAGATCCTGCGAATGGAGGAGGCCGGGTTCGGCCGACTGCCCGTCTGCATCGCCAAGACGCAGTATTCCCTATCCGACGACGACGAGGCCCTGGGCCGTCCGCAGGGATTCACCTTGATTGTCACCGACGCCTCGCTGAGCACGGGGGCCGGTTTTGTTGTTGTCTACTGCGGCGACATCATGACCATGCCCGGTTTGCCGAGCGAACCGGCGGCCGAGAGGGTGGATGTAACCGACAGCGGCGAGATCGTCGGGCTATCCTGAACCGAAGAAAGGAGGCGTGCATGAGAAAAAATTTATTGGCGATCCTTGTTGTTCTCTTTTTGGGTACGGCCCTGGCGGCCGAGAAGACCGGCCCCAAGGTTTTCATCTCGGTCGATATGGAAGGGATCTGGGGCGTCGTCCAGGGGAGGCAGACCTCGGCCGATTTCCCTGAATACAGCGCGGCCCGGAAATGGATGGTCGAGGACGTCAACGCCGTCGTCGCCGGGCTCTTCGAAGCCGGAGCGTTCGAGGTCGTGGTCAATGATTCCCACGGCAGCATGCGGAACATCGTTGCCGACGAGCTCGACCCCCGGGCCGGCCTGATCTCCGGCTCCCCCAAGCCGCTTTCGATGATGCAGGGGATAGACGATACCTTTGACGCCTGTATCTTCGTCGGCTACCATGCCCGGGCCGGGACGGCCGAGGCAATCCTCGACCACACCTACTCCGGCGCCACCATCCGGTCGATTAAGGTCAACGGCCGTGAAATGCCCGAACTGGGGCTCAACGCCGCGATCGCCGGCTATTTTAATGTGCCCGTGATCATGCTGACAGGCGACACCGAAACGTGCGCCCAGGCTAAATCCATCCTGGGTGACAGCATGGTCACGGTGGCCGTCAAGGACGCCGTGGGAAGATATGCGGCCGCTAATCTTCCGCAGGAGGTAGCCCGTAAGCGCCTGAAGGAAGGCGCCAAGGAGGCGCTGCTGGGGAGAGGGAAGATGCCGGTCTTCAGGCCCAATGCCCCCTACGCATTCGAGCTTGAGTTCCACACCAGCGCCCAGGCCGAGATGCCGATGCTCGTCCCCCAGGTCAAAAAGACAGGGGCACGGGGAGTCGCCTTTTCTTCGGCCGATTACCTGGAGGGGTTCAAGCTGATGCGGGCCTTGATCGCCCTGGCGGGAATTTCTTACAATTGAGGAGGGCGTTGCCGTCCGCACCCGTGGCCTTGGCGGCGGATTGCTCTTCAGTATATAACCCGGTCTTTTTTCCGGCTCCATTCCTCGAACGGCTTCAGGCATTCGCGGCGCTCTAGCTTGATCTTCTCGACGATGCCGGGCCTGCGTTTCTTGATCAGGTCGTAGAGGCGTCTGTCCCGGAACCCGATCCTCTCGGCGTCCTTTCTCGTGCAGCCGTAATAGACCTTGCGGATTCCCGCCCAGAAGATGGCCGCCAGGCACATCGGGCAGGGTTCGCTTGTGGAATAGATCTCGCAGTCCGAGAGGTCGAATCTCTTGAGCTTGGCCGCGGCACGCCGGATGGCCACAATCTCGGCGTGGGCGGTTGGATCATGGGTCTTGAGGACCAAGTTGTGAGCCCTGGCAATCACTTCACCGTCCCTGACGATTACCGCTCCGAAAGGCCCCCCGTGGTTTTTCTTCATTCCCAGCAAGGCCTGGGCCACGGCCTTCTTCATGAATTTTTTGGCCCGCCGGTGTTGAGACGATTCGAACATATCAGGGATGGCCAGATTCTAATGGCGCATCAGCGCCAAGTCAACCGGGACAGCGAAAGCATGCTTTTGGATACAATCCGCATCAGAGATTCGGGGATGTCAAGCTCCGCTCGGGTTCTTAACGCCGTTCCTTCCGCATTTTCCTCGGCGCTGCGGAACTCCGCATGCTAAATCTATGGCCTACATGTACGGACGTTGCCTTAATTCACATCTCCGCATCGCCTCTGTGTGCTCAGACAGTCCTCGCGACCGCAAGAGCGGTTTCCCTTGGAAAACGCTTCAGGAAGGCTAAACCCGAGAGTTCGCTTCTCCATCCCCGAATCCTGATGCGGAAGCACTTTTTTCATGGACGAAGAAATGCTTGCTCAAAGCAGAAGAGGCTTGATTTCCTCCGGAGAAGGAACTAAATTGGGACAAATTCGTCCATTAAATAAGAAGGAGTGTTGTTTTGTTTGAGAAAGGAGACATCATGAGAAAGCTAATCCTCAACAGGGTCCTTGCCATAGTGATCGTCCTCTCGTTCGCATCGCCTCCGATTTATGCCGGTGCCGCTGCGTCCGAGGCCGCCGCCGAGGATCCGTCCCTCGCCGGGCATTGGGTGGGTGAGGTCGACGTTCCCGGCACCAAGCTCGATTTCGATATCGACTTCGCGCTCAAGCCGGACGGAGGTTGGTCGGGAGACATTTCGATCCCGATGCAGAACGCCAAGGACCTTCCGCTCGTCAACATCACACTCAAAGGCAAAGACGTCTCCTTCGAGATCAGCGGAGTCCCCGGCTCCCCGACTTTCAAGGGAGTGCTGAGTGAGGACGGCCAGAAGATTTCCGGCGAATTGACTCAGGGAGGGCAAACCTTTCCCTTTACGATGAACCGCTCAGCGGATCTCAAGACCCAGGCAAAACAGGCTTTGGCCGGCTTCGACGAGATCGTCGCCAAGGGGCTCCAGGGCCTGAACATCCCTGGGATCGCTCTGGCCATCATTGTCGAAGACGAGGTCGTCCTGGCTAAAGGTTACGGCTTCAAGGACCTGGAGAACAAGGTCCCGATAACGACGGATACATTGCTAGCCATCGGGTCGGCGTCCAAAGCCTTCACCGTCTTTGCCCTGGGAACCCTCGTCGATGAGGGCAAGCTGGATTGGGACAAGCCGCTCCGCAACTACATTCCCTGGTTCCGGCTTTACGATTCTTTCGCTTCCGAGAGGCTGACTCCGCGCGATACGGTAACCCACCGCTCGGGGCTGCCGCGGCACGACCTGTTGTGGTACAACAACACGGCGGTCAGCCGCGAAGACCTTGTCCGCCGTCTCGCCTATCTCAAGCCCAGCGCCGACCTGCGCGAGGTCTGGCAGTATAACAACCTG
>DATKXS010000029.1:0-7478 GCA_035528895.1 Candidatus Desulfaltia sp. | reverse complement strand
AGGGACTCCGGAAGATGTGGCCAAGTCCAAGAAATCGATAACGGCCCGTTACCTTAGGACTTATCTCCACTGACCCCTGTGTGAACGGCCGGCTATTCTTTCCTCCTGGATTTTTCTCTCAGGATGTCCAGCCGCGACGGGATTCACTGGAAGAGATGGGGAGAAGCCTTCCTGCGTCCTGGGCCTGAGCCGGAGCGCTGGGTGAACCGTAACAACATGATCGCCTGGGGCCTGCTCTTGACCAAGTCCCCGCTCCCGGGCGCGCCGGAGGAGATCTCGCTCTATTCGAGCGAAGGTTACTATCAGAAGGACTGCCGGATGCGGCGTCACACGCTCCGGCTGGACGGATTCGTCTCTGTTCACGCCGACGCCGGGGGAGGTGAGATGATCACCCGGCCGCTCCTTTTCGGCGGCCGCGAGCTCGTCATCAACTTCGCCACATCGGCCGCCGGTTCTGTGCGGGTCGAAGTCCAGGACGAGGCGGGAAGCCCGATCGAAGGGTTCTTGCTCGACGACTGCCCCGAGATCTACGGCGACGAGGTCGAGCGAGTCGTCCAATGGGAGCAGTGTACGACCCTGGAGGAACTCGGCGGAAAGCCGGTGCGCCTCCGCTTCGTCATCAAGGACGCCGACCTTTATTCGATCCGCTTCCGCTGAACCATGCCACCGGCTCGCAGATTGACAACGCCGCCGGCAAATCTTAGTTTGTATCCCCGGCATGCACACTTGATGTTAAATGGAGGTCGTCATGGAAAAAGCCTTAGTGGCAACTCAATTGCTGTTTTATATCCTGGGTGGATTAGGGATATTCTTCCTAGGGGTTGGAGTGCTTTGGTTTGTGACGGTCTATAAAAAAAGGAAAGAGTAGCATAGCACGGCACGTATTCATTGAATTAAGGTTAGTGTCCCCGGAATTCCACGGAAATTTTTCCAAAATCCTATTCTTATGGGGCCACAGAAAAGGTGGTGGGCGACAGAGGACTTGAACATCTGACTTCACCCGTATGGAAGAAGCCATGGTTTTCATTTTTTCTGACATTTTCTCGACGCAAATCAGCCGTCGTATTGTGCGGTTGACCGGTTGCTCCCCCGATGATAAGATTCAGGTATCGGGGATAAAGAGGGCATAATGGAATGTCCCAACTGTCATTCCAAGAACAAGGACGACTCGAGGTTCTGCAGCCACTGCGCCACTCCTTTGAACCTAGGGGAAATCGGTCCGGCCTCCCTGACAAAAACCCTGGCAACCCCTCTTCCCGTCATCTCCAGAGACAGCCTCATCGCCGGGAAGTATAAGATCATCGAAGAGCTGGGCAGAGGGGGGATGGGCATCGTCTATAAGGCCATAGACAACAAGCTCAAGCGCACCGTCGCCCTCAAGTTTCTTCCTTTTGAATGGACCTACGACTCGCAGGCCAAAGAACGGTTTGTCCGGGAGGCCCAGGCCGCTGCCGCCTTGGACCACTCCAACATTTGCACCGTCTACGAGATTGATGAGGCTGAAGGCAGAATGTTCATTTCCATGGCCTTTGTCGAGGGCGAGAGCTTAAAAACCAGACTCGATCGAGGCCTTTTGAAAATCGATGAAGCCATTAACTTCGGAATGCAGGTTGCCGAAGGCTTGAAAGAAGCACACAAAAAGGGAATCGTTCACCGGGACATCAAAAGCGCCAATATCATGGTCACGGAAAAAGGCCAGGCGAAAATAATGGATTTTGGTTTGGCCAGGGTGAGAGGAGGGACCCTTCTGACCAAGGAAGGGATGACGATGGGCACGGTTGCCTACATGTCTCCCGAACAGGCGCGCGGTGAAGGTGTTGATCATCGTTCAGATATCTGGTCGCTGGGCGTGGTTTTCTATGAAATGCTCAGCGGCCATCTGCCTTTCAAGGGAGAGCACGATCAGACCGTCATCTATTCTATTTTGAAAGAGTCTCCCCCGCCGATCGCGGTTTCGCGTCCGGAGATTCCCACTTCCATCGAGCACGTTGTGGGCAAGGCTTTGGAGAAAAATCCTGATCAAAGATACCAGTCCGTTGAGGAGTTCATTGATGACCTGAGGTCCATATCCGAGGGAATCGAACCGGAAAGGATCAGGGCGCGGCGAAGGAAAGCCAGGCTTCTCAAAAGGAGGAAGGCTATCCTCTATGCCGGGCTGGCGGGCCTGCTCGTTTTGATAGCTGCCGTGGCCCTCAGGCTTTTTACGGGACACCCTAAAGCCATTGAATCCATCGCCGTCCTCCCGCTCGAGAATCTTTCGGGGGATCCCCAGCAGGAGTATTTCTCCGACGGCATGCACGAGGCGCTGATCACCGACCTCGCCCAGCTCGGCGGCTTGAAGCGGGTGATCGCCCGGAGCTCTATGATGCGCTTCAAGGGAACGAAGACGCCGCTGACCGAGGTTGCCAGGGAGCTGAAGGTCGACGCGCTGATCACGGGAGCCGTTTTGCGCTCAGGAGACCGCGTTCGAGTGACCGCGCAGTTGATCAACCCGTCGACCGAAGCGCAGCTGTGGGCCCAGACCTACGAACGCGACCTCCGCGATGTCCTCTCGCTGCAAAATGAGATAGTCTCGGCCATTACCCGCGAAGTCAAAGTCCAGCTTACGCCTCAGGAAGAGACCCGCCTAGCCAGCGCCCGGCAGATCAATCCAGAGGCCTATGATGCCTATCTTAAGGGTCAGTATCAGTGGTACAAGCTTAATCGAGAGGGCCTCGACGCAGCGCTGCAGTACTTCCAGTTCGCTTTGGAGAAAGACCCAGAATACGCCCTGGCCCATGCGGGAATCGCCAAGGTCTGGCAAGGGTACATGCAGCAGGGGTTCCTTCCCTATGATGAGGTCACGCCGAAAGTGAAGGCGGCTGCGCTGAAGGCGCTTGCCCTAGACAACACACTTGCGGATGTCTACTTCACGTTGGCGGCGATCAGCACCTGGGCGGATTGGGACTGGCTGGGCGGCGAGAGGGCGTTCCGTCGGGCGATCGAACTCAACCCCAAGTATCCGGATCCACGCATCTATTATTCACATTTCTTGAATATCATGAAGCGTCCAAAGGAAGCGATGGCAGAGGCCGAGAGAGCGTTAGAATTGGACCCGCTCAACGTTCTGTTCCAAGGTCTCTACGGAATGGACCTGATGTATGCACGCCGGTATGACGACGCCATTGCTCTTCTCCGCGACACTCTCAAGACTTCAGCCGACGATGCGGTCGCTCTGTCAACGCTCCGGTCCGTCTACCACATGAAGCAAATGTATAACGAAGCGCTGGAAATATGGAGGGCGTCTTATGCGGCGAAGGGAGATCATGAAGCCGAAGAAGCCCTGGAGCTCGGCTTCAAGGAGGCTGGTTATCAGGGCGCCCTTCAGCGTGTCGCCGAAACGTTGGTCGCGCGCTCGCAGACAACGTATGTCACTCCCTGGCAAATCGGGACGTTATACACCCGCGCCGGGAAGAACAAAGAAGCTCTCGAGTGGCTGGAGAAGGCATACGCTGCGCATGATCCCAATATGCCTTATCTCAGCGTGGACCCGATTTTTGACAACCTCCGGAATGAGCCGCAATTTCAGGATCTACTAAGCCGGATGAAACTTCCGAAGTAAAAAATGAAGACCAAGACTCTCATAACTCCAGGCCAAAAACTAGACCCCGGTTCTATCTATGCTGAAAGATACGAGATCGTCGAAGAGCTCGGCAGAGGGGGGATGGGCATTGTCTATAGGGCCGTCGATAACAAGCTCAAGCGGACCATCGCCCTCAAGTTTCTTCCCTCTGAATGGACCTACGACTTGCAGGCAAAAGAACGGTTTGTCCGAGAGGCCCAGGCCGCGGCCGCCTTGGACCACCCTCACATATGCACGGTCCACGAGATCGACGAGGCCGAAGGCAGAATGTTCATTTCCATGGCCTTTGTCGAGGGCGAGAGTTTAAAAACAAGAATCGAGCGAGGCCCTTTAAAGCTCGGCGAGGTGATGGACATCGGGCTGCAGGTCGCCGCAGGCCTAAAAGAGGCGCACAAAAAGGGAATCGTTCACCGGGACATCAAGGCCGCCAATATCATGGTCACGGAAAAAGGCCAGGCGAAAATAATGGATTTTGGTTTGGCCAGGATGAGTGGAAGGGCCCTGCTGACCAAGGAAGGGACGACGATGGGCACGGTGGCCTATATGTCTCCCGAGCAGGCGCGCGGTGAGGACGTCGATCATCGTTCAGATATCTGGTCGCTGGGGGTTGTTCTCTATGAGATGCTCAGCGGCCAGTTGCCTTTCAAGGGGGAGCATGATCAGACGATCATCCATTCCATCTTGAAAGAGCAGCCAAGGCCGATAGCGGAGTTGCGGCCGGAGGTTCCAAAGCCTCTTCAGGAACTCGTCGGCAAGGCCCTGGAGAAGAACCGGGACAGAAGATACCAATCCATGGATGAGCTGTTCAATGACCTGAGGTCTCTCTCGGAAGGCATCGAGCCCGAGGGCATCAGGATACGGCGCCGGAGGGCGAAACTGCTGAAGTGGAAGAGGACGGCCGTCTATGCGAGTCTCGGGGGGATCTTCATCCTCCTGAGCGTAGTTGCACTCAGGGTTTTTACCGGTCACGCTAAGGCCGTAGACGCCATCGCCGTCCTGCCGATCGAAAACCTCACGGGAGACCCCGAGCAAGAATATTTCGTCGACGGGATCACCGACGATTTAATCGGGCAGCTGTCCAAGATTGACGCGTTACGGGTGATCTCCCGGACCTCGGTGATGAAATACAAAAGCCAGAATACGCCCGTACCCGAGATCGCTCGCGAGCTCAAGGTGAGGGTCGTCGTCGAGGGAGCGCTGCATCATGTCGGCGACAACGTGCGCATCCGGTTGGCCTTGATCGACACTCTCCCCGAAGAACACAACCTTTGGACGGAGACCTACGACCGGGCCATGACGGATGTGCTTATCATGTACGGCGAGATGGCCCAAGACATCGCCGGCAAGATCCGGGTCAGGCTGGCCCCGAAAGAAGAGAAGCGATTGTCGAGCGCCCGGCGGGTCAATCCCGAGTCCTACCAGGCTTATCTCAAGGGCATGTTTCACTGGTATAGGCTGACGCGGCTGGACCTCGAGAACGCGGAATATTACTTTAACTTGGCCATCGAGAAAGACCCCGAATACGCCAAGGCCTATGCGGGAATCGCCGAAGTCTGGATGGGCCGCTTGCAACAGGGATTATCGCCGGCCCTCGAGGCCGTACCGAAGGCGAAGGCGGCCGCCGCCAAAGCCCTGGAGCTGGATAGCACACTGGCTGAGGTCCACTATGTGTTGGCGATCTTAAAAATGCATCTGGATTGGGACTGGGCGGGCGGAGAGGCGGAGTTCCGGCGGGCCATCGACCTCAACCCCAACTTTCCGGATCCCCGGGCCTATTATTCGCATTTGCTCAACATTTTGAAACGGCCGGAGGAAGCGGCTCCGCAGATCAATCGGGCGCTGGAGCTGGATCCGTTGAACGGGTTGTTTCAGGCGATGTACGCCATGGACCTGATGTACGCCCGCCGATATGACGACGCGATCATCTTCCTCCGTAAAACGCTCGAGACTTCGCCCCACGACCTCGTGGCGCTGTCGACCCTCAGGTCCGCCTACCACATGAAACAGATGTATCCGGAAGCGCTGGAAATCTGGAAAAGGTCCTACGCCGAGAGGAATGACCGCGAAGCCGAGGACGCCCTGGCGCGCGGTTTTGAGGAGGCCGGTTATCAGGGCGCACTCCAGCGCGTCGCGGAGATGTTGATCGCGCGCTCACGGACAACCTTTGTCACGCCCTGGCAAATCGGGACGTTATACACTCGTGCCGGGAAGAACAAAGAGGCTCTCGATTGGCTGGAGAAAGCTTACCAAGCACATGACCCCAATTCGATTTATCTCAGTGTAGACCCGATATTTGATATATTGCGGAATGAGCCGCGATACCAGGATCTTCTGCGGCGGATAAAGCTTCCCCAATAAGGCTATCCCCTGCCCCATCATCCGAAATCGTTATCTCCAACCGCTCTTTTTTCGGGACGGAATTCGCTTCGTCCAGGAAGGGCTATTCTTCGTATTCCCGATTTGTCTGGATCTTATCTTCTCAGGATGTATAGGGTTTTATGCCCTCGGCAGTTTATTCTGCTAATAGTGATGCCTAGATATCTCTAGAAAATGCACGCCCATCTGTGCGGGCATCGAATTTGAGCCACCTGATTCCTGCCTTGGTCGTCCGGAAGCGGCGGACGCGGATATCGGACCCCTCACCCTCCTCATAATAAACGATCAGGACCAATCCGTCTCTCAGGTTGACCATCGAGGGATAGGCTCCGCCGACATCCTCGACCAGGACGTTCCCGCTCCACGTTTTGGCCTCATCGAGGCTGAAATGGAGGCTCGTCTGGGGCAGCCGGTGGGCGAGGATGATGATATCGTCGGGGGTGCGGAGAAGATATGGGCAGTGGCCGGGGAATCCGAGCGGCCGGGAGACGCTCCAGGTCCGCCCGCCGTCCCTGGAAACGGAATAGCACATCGTCGTCTTGGGCTCGCGCTGGACGGCGTAAAGCGAGCCGTCCTTGAGCGGGATGACGTCGGTCTCGGCGTCGAGCTTGTAGCCGCCGTTGTCGATATCGACCGGTTTTCCCCAGGTTTTTCCCCCATCCTGAGACACAACCATCCAGCTGCCCAGTCCTATCCACGCGGCCTCTCCTTCTTTGACCTTTTCCTTTTTCCTCAGCGAAAAGAAATTGCAGATGAGGGAACCGTTCGAAAGCTGGACAAGGGAGGGATCGCGGTCGTCATCCGGCCCGTCGCAAAGGACCCGGGCTTCGCTCCAGGTCCGGCCTTCATCGCTCGACAGGCAATAGCAGATCCGGCCTCCCTTGGGAAGCCGCTCGTCTGGCAGGGAGACATGGCCGTACCCGGCATAGAAAACGGCCATCAACCGGCCGTCCTGCAGCCGGCAGACATCGGGAAACGCCTCGTACCCTCCCGCCCCGGCATCCCGGCAGACATAGACGAAATCCTCCGGCCGGAGGTTGGAAAGCCTTTCGCCAAATGCCATTCCTGCACAGAAGAACAGAATCGCCAAATCAACAAACCATCGCCATCTCCGCCGCGCTCTAGTATCCATATCTTACTCTCGTTGCGGCTCATTTTATGTCGAAGGTGGCCGTTTTGGAAAAAGGGCTGAGAGTCATTTCCTCAGAAAGTCCTCTAAAGCGCAGCTGGCATCAAGAGACGTCGAAGACGCCGTGGAGATTGCCTCGTCACTCTATTCCTCGCAATGACGATTCCCTTGCCAGGGCAACGAGCGGGCTGACGAATCCCATACGTGAGTCTCATTTGACTCCCCCTTTTCCCCTGTGCTATAAGCACAGTCGAAATCCGCTCAGAACGATTTTTCTTCCCATGAGGCTCGCTCAATATTTAACATTTTCAAAGCAGGGGCGGAGATGCCGCCTTTCCCTTGTCGCCCTTT
>DATKXS010000028.1:0-3207 GCA_035528895.1 Candidatus Desulfaltia sp. | reverse complement strand
CTGCTTATCCCGGCCTGGAGCTTCTGCCGGACGGGACCTTGGTGACGACGAGCTACGGGCATTGGACAAAAGGCGAGCCGCCTTAATCGTCAGCGTCCGATTCAAGATGGAGGAGCTCGACGCGAGAGCGCAAAACTGAGGGCTTTCCCCTGATCACCTTCCCGGCTCTTTATTGCAGTGGAGCCGACCGGGGATCCCCCACAGGGTCAGACATCCAGCTTCATCTTTGCCAGAATGTCTTTAAACCTCGGGTCGCTAAATAGCGGGGGACAGATCCATTCGGTATAGACGTGAATGAAGGTCATCAAGGTATCGCGCTCTTCATAGGCTTTGTCCAGGTAGTCGAAAGCCAGATCGAGTTTCCCTAGAAGCCCGGCGAGCCAGGCGATGCACACGGACGAAAGATTCTTAATCCGGTTCTTGCTTTCGATCATTTCCTCGAGGATCCGCGACGCTCTATCACGATCCCCCTTCCTCAGATAAATCAGCCCGAGATTCCCTTCGATCCAGCCGGGAAAGACGACCATTCTCTTCCCTTTTTCAAGGGTATTCACGGCTTCGTCCCAGAGCCCTTTTCGAATATAGGCCATGCCCGCATGAAAATAGGCCAAGCCGTTGTTTGGATCGATTTCCAGGGCTTTGGAGAATTCCCGAAGGGCCTGATCGGGCATTCCGACTGCCACGTGCACGCAAAGCGACCAGGCATAGAAGATAGGCATAAGAGGATCGAGCTCCAGAGCCTTCTCGATTTCCTGGATGGCCTCGTCGAACCTTCCCCTATTCAAACAGAACAAGCTATGCATCCCATGGGACATGGCATCTCCAGGGTTGAGGGAGAGCACTCGATCGAAGCTCCGGCCGGCGGCATCCCAATCCCAATCATACCAGAACTCTATCAGGGCGCCGACGGCGTGCGCCTCGGCCAGGTCTTCATTCAAGGAGAAGGCTTTTTGGAGCGCCACCTTGGCCTTTGGCCACATTTCGGCCGGCGGAGCGAGATTCATGACGCCGAGGCCGCCGTAAACGTTGGCCATGCCCGCATAGGCCAGGGCGAAATTCGGGTCCTTGTCAATGGCGGCTTGAAAAGAATTCAGGGCCTTACCAAAGGAATCGGGACTCGGCCTGGCGGCGAAATAGAGTCCCATGAGATAGAGGCTGTAGGCCTTCGGATCATCGGTGGAGCGCTTCCGGAGAGCCGTTTTTTCCCCGACCCTCAACGTCACCTTGAGGCTGTCCACGATGGCTATGGAGATCTCGTCCTGAATAGCAAAGATGTCGGCTATCTCCCTGTCGTACCGCTCTGACCAGAGATGGAACCCGTCCTCGACGTTGATCAACTGGGCCGTGATCCGCAGCCGGTTGCCGGCCTTCCGGATGCTCCCTTCGAGCACGGCCTTCACGTTCAGCATGCGGCCGATTTCCCGAATGTCGAGGTTCATACCTTTAAGAGCAAAGGCTGAAGTGCGGGCCACGACCCGCAGTTGCTGAATGTGGGCCAGGGCGTTGATTAGCTCCTCGGCGATCCCCTCGCCGAAATACTCCTGGTCTTTCTCCGGGCTCATATCGGTAAAGGGGAGGACGGCGATCGACGGGGCCTGCTTTTGGGGAAATCGCGCGGGAGCAGAGGCGACATCAAGGAGATCCACAGCCTTGAGGTCCTTGGCTAAGTCCCCGCAATCTAGGTACCGGTTCAGGGGATTTTTCTGGAGACACCTCTCTAAAATCTTGTTAAGGCCCACCGGGATATCATGTCTCAAAGCCGTAATGGGCTGGGCCTCACCGTGGACGATGGCCTGGAAAACCGCCGGCTCGGACCCTCCCTGGAACGGGCCGTGGCCGGCGAGCATCTCATGAAGAAGACAGCCGAACGACCAGATGTCAGTGCGGTGATCGACCTTGAGCCCTTGCGCCTGTTCGGGCGACATGTAGGCCACCGTCCCCATCACGACGGCTGTTCGGGTGAGGTCGCCGGCGCTCTCCAGCCGGGCCAACCCGAAATCCATGATCTTGGCCTGCCCCTTAGCTGTGAGCATAATGTTGGCCGGCTTGATGTCGCGGTGGATGATGCCTTTGCGGTGGGCTTCCTCAATCCCCTCGGCAACCTGAATGGCGATGTTCAGGGCCTCATCGATCTTCAGCGGACCCTGGGCGATCCTGGCCTTGATACTCGTTCCTTCGACATAGGCCATCGCGATATACGCCTGGCCCTCATACTCCTCCACCTCAAAAACCGTGCAGATGTTAGGATGGTCCAGGGCGGCGGCGGCCTGGGCCTCGCGGATGAAACGCTCTTTAGCCTCGGGGGAATGCGAGAGTTCGAGGGGCAGCAGCTTCAAAGCGACCGGACGCTTGAGCTTCGTGTCTTCGGCCTTGAACACAACGCCCATTCCGCCCCGGCCGATCTCACCGCTGATCCTGTATTTATTCGCGAAAAGCGCTCCCTTTCTTAACGCCTCGACCGGAGTGGCGAGGGTTTTTGTAAAAGAGGCGAGATCGCGTGCTTCCGGGCTCAGCGGGGCGGCACAGTGGCCGCAAAACCGGGAGGTATCGGGATTATCGGAATGACAGCGGGGACATTTCATGCCTGATTTCCCTTCATTTCTGCATCATAGATGAAGGCTGAGGGAAAGGCAAACTCACTGCCTATTCATGCTGAAAATCCGGCGGCAGGTCCCATCCGCCTAGATCACGGCCGCATGCGCACGTTTTCTGGTACCATTTTACTTCGGCCCCGCAGCCCTGGCACTTCCATTCTTCCTTCTGGGCTTCCAGCCACTTCTCCAGACCGTTTTTCCTGATAAATTCCAGGTTGGGTTTCATGGTCCAGTGGCTTTCACGATTCCCTTTCAGCCCTCATAGGAAACGCACCTCATTTTCCTGCTTTAGTTTAGACAAGTTTCTTGTCTTTTTCAAAAATCAACCTAAATCATAAGCATCTTCTTTTCATTGAAGATTAGGATGGGCAATTTGGGGATGGAAAAGCGACCTCTCAGGTTCAGCCTTCCCGAAGCACTTTTCGAGGGCAGCCTCTTCAATTATATTAGACAAGGCTAAGCAAGCATATCCTCTTCAGACAAGGCGAGGGGTAGCGGCATGAGAAACCCGTATGAGGAGTGAGCGGGCATGGTTTCTCGACCCGAGGGAGAGAAGAGTGAACGACGAATCGAGCCCGTTTTCCGCGCTGGGAGAAAACGGGCGCGGTTTCGA
>DATKXS010000027.1:0-6431 GCA_035528895.1 Candidatus Desulfaltia sp. | reverse complement strand
ATTTGGAAGCTGACCCGGCGTCTCTGTACGCATAATCGATACTTCCCTGAACTGGAGAAACTGGTGGACGCAGTCTTTGGTCGATTTCGGCTCTGGAAAAAACCCAATCGAACACTCCATCAATTATGCGCAATCATTTGAACCGCTGTGTATAATAACGGTCAAATCAGGCTTTACTATTCTGAGCTCAAGGGAGTGAAGGGTTTGTCCTCCCCTTCGACAATATCAAAAGCTCTAAAAGAACTAGAGGCAAAAGAATGGATTAAAAGAACAATGATGGGAGGTTTCCATCGGCATTTTAATGAATTCGAGCTGACTGGAAAGTATGATGATCACGTTTCCTGAGATTGCATGGGGCTGGTAGATATATAAAAAGACTCTAGGAATCGAAGAGTCAAAAAATGGCTGACGCTTCATTTTTCAAACAGCAGGGAGCATTCACAGGCGAGATATTGAGTAGGCCATTAGCTGACAGTTTGGCAAATGAAGCGTCACTCTCCGAAAAATGTAGTTGAGTTTGAGAATGGAGAAGCTTTTAAGTGTCAAGGAAGCGGCAGAGTTGCTGCATTGCCACCCGAAGACTATCTATAGGAACAAGGCGCTTCCTTGCCACAATATCCCTGGAATTGGGATTCGCTATAAGCCATCAGAATTAGAAAAATACGTCGAGCAAAATACCTTGAAAGCTGTTCCCATACCAAGCCCCCGCCTTTCAGCCAAATCGCCCAAATTGACACGTTTGGACGATTTTGATAGGTTCGAGCTGAAAGGAGACAGCGCTGTGAGCAAAAAGCGACAGCGCTGGAATTATGGCAAGAAAGGAGTGTATAGGAGGAAGTCAAAAACAGGGGAATCTTGGTGCTACTGGTATTATGAGGCCAAGGGAAAAATCAAAAAGGTGACCGTCAGGGGCGCTGTGTCAAGGGAAGATGCCATCCACGCCATGGAAGCCAAAGTCAGGGAAGTCTTCAACAGAGAGCACGGCATCAAAAAGAAGGAAATAAGCTTGGGAGATTTCGCTGTTGAGTACTTAGAAAAATATGCCAAGCTGAGAAAGAGAAGCTGGAAATCAGACGAGAAATTCCTCAGTTCTCAGTTAATCCCTTTCTTCGGCAGCAAATTGCTCTCGGCTATCACGTCGCAGCATGTCAGCGAGTTCATCATCAAAAGAAGAAGCGAGGGCGTTAAGAACTCAACAATCCACAAGCATCTCCAGGTGCTTCGCAGAATGTTCAACCTCGCAGAAGACTTTGGCTACGAGGCCGGGAAGAACCCGGTCCGGCCCTACCACTTCTCAAGCGAAGAAGCGTACAGGAGAACCCGGGTTTTGAGCGATGAGGAAGAGCCACGGCTGATGCAGGAGGCTGCTCCCCATCTTAAGGCGATCATGCGGATGGCGGTCGAGACCGGCATGCGGAAGCAGGAAATCCTGAAACTTAAGATCGAGGATGTGGATTTCTCTCAAGAAGTCATCAGAATCAGACCGGAGAACAACAAGGCCGGAAAGCTGGACATTATACCTCTCCCCCACTCCATGAAAGAATTGATCAAGAAGCTCATCGAAGAAAACGCCGGCCGGACCGTGTACGTGTTCAATTACTATGATAGCCGCACAGGAAAATTGAGGCCGGTCGAGAGTATCGAGCATGCTTTCCAAGCCGCCTGCAGGAGGGCAAAAATCAAGGACCTGCAGTTCAGGGACCTGAGGAGAACCTACGGTACAAGGCTTCATGAAAAAGGCGTTGACCCTCTTATTATCCAGCGCCTGCTCAGGCATTCGAGTTTCAGGATTTCAGAACAGGTCTATATCCAATCGAGCATGAAGATGATGAAAGAGGCGGTCAACGGAACAGGGAAAAAAACGAAGGACGAAACCATCCCTGAAAAACTGGAACAAAACTGGAACAATGAGGGACTCGAAAAAGCGGGAATCCTTGTAAGCCCCTGGTTATCAAGGAATTAGCGGGATGAGGAAAGTTCAAGCGGCCTTCCTGAGAACCAGAGACTGTGTCGTAATTGTGATTTGTCATTGTGAGCAACCGCAGGGAGCGCGGCAATCCGGCCCCTTGGGCTGTCCCGAGAATGGCGAGGGATCTCATCAAGCGGAAACTGGTATGTGGTCGCTTCGCTCTCTCGTAATGACATTGTGACACAGTTTCCCAGGGGAGAGGAGATGTCTGTCCAAAGCCGACCGAAAAGAGCTTCGGGAAATGAGAAAATTTCGCGACACTCAGGGCACGCGCATCCCGCTATTCGTGGTATGATACGGGTATGATCAATTTTGGGGTCCGGCCGGAAAAACAAGAGGCGCTGCGGCTCAAGATGGAGCGCCTGGGTATCCGCGAGCAGGACATCCTTGAAAAATTCATCCACGGCGGCGGCAAGGGCGGCCAGAAGATCAACAAAAGCGCCAGCTGCGTCTATCTCAAGCACCGTCCCACCGGCATCGAGGTGAAGTGCCAGGCCGAACGCTCTCAACTTCTCAACCGTTTCCTCGCCCGCAGGATCCTGGCCGAGAAGATCGGGAGGAAGATCCTCGGCGAGCAGAACGAGGAAATTCAACGCGTCGAAAGGATAAGGCGGCAGAAGAGGAGGCGGTCGAGAAGGGCGAAACTCACGATGCTCCAGGCCAAGAAAAAACGGGCCAAAATCAAACTTTTGCGGGCTTTCCGCCCGGGCCCTGAAGACGTCTGAAGACTGATCAGCCGGCCAGCCGGAGGAGCGTCCGGAGCAGGAGGTTCGCGCCCTTCTCCAGGTCTTCCCAGTCGATTATCTCGTCCGGGGAGTGGCTGATCCCGTCGCGGCAGGGGATGAAGATCATTCCCGCCTCGGCCAGGGGGGCGACGATCTGGGCGTCATGACCGGCGCCGCTCGTTATCGGCATCCAGGAATAACCGAGCTCCCCGCATTCCTTCTTCATGATCCCGATGATCCGTTCGGAGAGCGAGACGGGCTCTATCCTATCGATGATCCGGGAATAGAAAGAGGCTCCCCGCGTCGAGGCGATGTCCTCGGCCAGCTCCAGGAGCTCTCTATCCAAAGCTTGGAGCGTCTCCCCGGCGCTGCTGCGGACGTCGAGGGTGAAATCGACCTTGCCGGGGACCACGCTGAACGAGCCGGGGTGGACGGTGACCTTGCCGACAGTGATCATGCTGCCGTAGTGCTTGGTGGCCACGAGCTGGGTCCCCCGGAGCGCGAAATCGGCCGTTGCCAGGAAGGCGTCGTGGCGCAGCTCGAGCGGTGTGGTCCCGCCGTGGGCGGCCTGGCCGACGAAAGAACACTGACGGTAAATTTTGCCGGCGAGGCGCTCGACGATGCCGATGGGGACATCCTCCATCTCCAAGGTCGCTCCCTGCTCGATGTGAAGCTCGAGGTAGGCCTCGAGTTCGGGCCTCTGTTTGTGCGCTTCCAGGATGCTCTCCAGGCTGAATTCCGTCCCTTCCAGGATGGCCTTCAGGGGCCGGCCGAAGGAGGTGAGCCCTTTCTCGACCTCCTCCTTGTTCAGGAGCCCGGCGAAGGCCCGGCTGCCCAGGAAATCTCCCACGAGGTTGCCTTCCTCATCGGTGAAGGAGACGAGTTCCAGGGGCCTGGCCGGTTCGAAACCCTGCTCCTTGATCCGGCGCAGACATTCCAGCGCGGCCAGCACTCCCACCGCTCCGTCAAACGCCCCGCCGTTGATCACCGTATCGAGGTGCGAGCCGACGAGCACAGCGCGGCCGTCCCCGCCCAGCCGTCCGAAGATATTCCCGGCGCCGTCCTGGCGGTAGCATAACCCGGCTTCGCAGATCCTGTCTTTGAGCCAGGCCCGGGCCTCGAAGTCTGCCTGGCTGAAGGACGGCCTGGTCACTCCGCCCCGGGGGTCCCGGCCGATCCGAGCCAGATCCTCGATGTTTTTTTGGAGGCGTTTAAGGTCAATATTCATAGCAGTGCTATCATTTCCTGCACAGCCTGAACGACGCCCACGACCGCCGCCCGGGCGACGATCGAGAATCCGATGCTGAGCTCGACGATTTCGGGGATGGCGATGATGTCGGCCATGTTCCGGTAGTCCAGGCCGTGTCCGGCATGGACCTCCAGGCCCAGGTTGTATCCGAGCGTGGCTGCGTGTTTGACCTTCTTCAAGGCCCTGTCTCTTGCCTTCCCCGGCTTCAGGTCGGCGAACTTGCCCGTGTTGATCTCGATGAGGTCGACGCCCAGCCTGGCGCAGCTGTTGATCTGTCCGGGATCGGGATCGACAAAAATGCTGACCCTGATCCCGGCTTTTTTAAGCTCGCGGATGAAGGGGGCGAGGTGCCTCTGCCCCGCGAGCGCATTCAGCCCGCCCTGGGTGGTCAGCTCCTCCCGTCTTTCCGGCACCAGAGAAACGACATCCGGCTTGATCCGGAGGGCGATCTTTTTCATTTCCTTCGTGGCGGCCATCTCCAGGTTAAGCTTGGTCTTGACGACCTCACGCAGCAGCCGAAGGTCGCGTTCCTGGATGTGTCGCCGGTCGCCCCGCAGATGGATGACGATGCCCTCGGCCCCGGCCTGCTCGGCCAGCAGCGCGACGAGCACGGGGTCCGGTTCTTTGCCCCGACGCGCCTGACGGAGCGTCGCAAAATGATCGATATTAACCGCGAGTCTCATCACTCTCTCCTCATATTCTAAAAAATGGAAAGTATATCCAAGAATGGCGGAAGCGAGCGGGCTGACGATTCCAAACCCCGAGCCTCTGCGAGTTCCGCAGCCGCCGAGAAGAGCGTTGAGGGAACGGCGTTAAAAACCTGATGGCGAGCGAGGCCATTCTTGGATATGCTCTCAATTTTCATTCCCCTAGGTATTTCGCGATGACCGAGGTCAGCCGGCCGGCCTGCTCCTCGATCCGGCCGAGGTCTTCTCCCTCGATCATGACTCTGGCCACCGGCTCGGTCCCGGAATAGCGGACATCGAGCCGGCCCGCTCCGGCAAGCGCGGCTCTAATCTCCTCGATCGTCCGGACGACCTCGGGGAACTGACCGAGGTCCGCTTTCTCCCTGACCCGGACGTTCCGGAGGACCTGGGGGAATTCCTTGAGATCCCCGACCAACTTGGAAAAGGAGACCCGGGCTGCCAGCATGACCTTAAGCATCCTCAGGCTGGTCAGGATGCCGTCGCCGGTCGGGCAGTCGTCCAGGAAGATGGTGTGGCCGGATTGCTCGCCGCCCAGGTTGGCGCCGATCTCCATCATCTTGTCGAGCACATATTTGTCTCCGACCCGGGTCCGGACGAGCTCGACGCCCATCTCCCGAAGCCCCTTCTCCAATCCCAGATTGCTCATTGTGGTGGCGACAACCGTGTTCGCCTTGAGCTGCCCCCTTTCCAACATATAGCGGGCCTGCACGAACAGTGTGTGGTCGCCGTTCAGGATCTTTCCGGTCTCATCCACCCAGAGCGCCCGGTCGGCGTCTCCGTCGTAGGCGATTCCCACATCGGCCCGGGAGGCGACGACGTGACGGGCCAGGTTGTCAGGGTGGAGAGAGCCGCAGCGGCGGTTGATATTTCGCCCGTCGGGAAGGTTGAAGATGGGGATGACCCTGAATCCCAGCCTGAAATAAACCGTCGGGGCGATGACCGAGCCGGCGCCGTTGGAGCAATCCAGGACGACTGTCAGCTCTTCCGGAACATGGGCATGCTGCAACCGCTCCATGAGGAAATCTTCGTATTCGTCGATAAGATCGGGCTGGGGATGGAGCGGTTTATCCGGGATCGCGGAAGCCTCTTTCTCTCTTCTGTCCAGGACGGTCTTTTCCAGGCGTAGCTCCCACGGGTCCGAGATCTTGATTCCCTGTGAAGAGAAGATCTTGATCCCGTTATCGCGAAAAGGATTATGGGAGGCCGAAATGACGATCCCGGCCGAGAAACGGTGCTTCCGGGTCAGGAACGACACGGCGGACGTGGGGACGACGCCTGCGGAGACGGCTTCTCCGCGGCCGGACCCGATCCCGGCGGCCAGCGCCTTTTCGATCCAGGGTCCGGATTCCCGGGTGTCCCGGCCGATCAAGATACGCGGCTCCAGCCCCTCTTCCTCGAGGAGCTCGACGAACGCCCGGCCGAGGACACGGATGGTAGCATCATCGAGTGGATACTGGCCGGCGACGGCTCTGATGCCGTCCGTTCCGAAAAGCGTCTTCATTTCTTTTTCTTGGGGGCGGGCTTTTCCGCCGGGCCGATCTCCTCTATGAAAATCCGAATCCTGACTTTGGCCCGTTGTGAAGTCAGGCGCAGCTCGGGCTTGGGAAGGATGAGGTCGGCCTCGACCTCGGTGGATGAGATCAATTCCGAAATATCCACCGGGCTTGTCGAGACCCTGTCTTTTTGCCCGAACTTGCTCTCCGGGCCCTTGACCAGCACCCGGGGCGGCGAGACCTCGATCTTGGCGATGCCGTAACCCTCCTTGGCCTGGCCGATGATGT
>DATKXS010000026.1:0-14114 GCA_035528895.1 Candidatus Desulfaltia sp. | reverse complement strand
GATTAAAAGAGGGCGCCTGATTCAGCCCACACGCTTATTGCATTCAGGGTCAAATTCCAAGATCAACTGCTTTTCCCGTTCGTCCATATTCGCAGTCACTTCATAGACCCAGTGAGTAGGACGTTCTTTCGTGATGCAGGGATTGTCCCCATTCAGGTGCTTAAGGAGACGAGTTCGTATGTCCCCGCTTCCGACATAAATACATCTGCTTTCCCTGTATAGACCATAGACGCCAAATAGATTCTGGCTAAAGACTTCGACATTTAGCTAATTATAATCCCGGGGAGTTTGCTCCGGAAAAGGCATTCTATCCCTCCTTCTACCTGGATTCTAAGCAGCCTTATTATCATGGGAAAATAAGACCCCTGTCAATTCTTTTTTAGCGTAAGATCAAATCTCGCCCATATTTCTGAGACAATCTGAAATCTTGTGGGAAGCGCGCTTAATGGGCCGGACAAAGGCAAAACCGACTTTGACGCAAGATTGACGTAAAAGCATCTTTAATTGTCCTTATTTGTCCCCTTCTGTCCCCATCTGTCCAACGGCTATAAAACACAAGTCCATAAATATCAACCATTTACAGGTTATGGCGGCTATCCGCAGATGATCCCCAACTGAGCTACAGCCCCACGAGAGTGGAGATATTATTGCAGGAAGAGGCTTTTACGTCAAGGCGGCTGCCTACGGAACTCCCACACCGCGCAACTTGAGGAAAATATAACATCCGGCGGCGAAGACCATCCACAAAATAAAAGAGATTAAGCCGGCTGCCCCGAATTGCCAAACCACGGGGAGCAAGAATATGACTATCATCGTCGAAGCGATGAAAACACGCCCGCCAGCCGTATCCGCCTCGATAAAAGCCCAAACCCCCAGCAAAAATCCAAGTCCGATGCCGATTGCCTGGTAAGGGATGCCCAACTAAATCAAAGCCTCCTTTCTTTTGAGCTGGCGGCTACTCCACCACGTAAGCAGGCCCGGTGACCTCGACCCTCCCCACCAGCACCTGGGCCGCCTCAGCCCCCGGAACTTTCACACCTGGCTGACCGCAGCCCACTGCGATCTCGAAGACGCCGGGCTCGACAACTCGCCTCCCCTCCTCATCAATGAGCGACATCTGCCGCGCAGTCAACCGAAAACAGACGGCCTTTTTCTCTCCGGGCTTGAGGAAGATCCGCTCAAAGCCCTGAAGCGAACGGATGGGCACCGGAACCGATGCCTCGACGTCGCGGACATAGAGCTGGATCACTTCTTCGCCGCCCATCTTCCCCGTATTTTCCACCTCCACCGAGACCTCGAATTCCTCTCCGGCAGCGACGGACCGGGGCACCTGGAGGCGGCTGTAGGCGAAGCGGGTGTAGCTCAGACCGAACCCGAACGGATACAGCGGCTCTTTGCGGAAATACCTGTAGGTTTTCCCCTCCATCGCGTAATCGCTGAAAGGCGGCAGGTCGGCAGCCGCCCGGTAGAAGGTGACGGGCAGCCGGCCCGCCGGGCTGTAATCTCCGAACAGGACGTCGGCGATGGCCGTCCCGGCGGCCTGTCCAGGGTACCAGGCTTCGAGGATGGCGGGGATGTTTTGGCTGGCCCAGTTGATCGAGAGGGCGCTCCCGTTCAGAAGGACGAGAACAACGGGCTTGCCGAGCGCCCGGACCTTTTTCAACAAGTCTTCTTGCATGCAGGGAAGGTCGAGCGTCACTCGGTCGCCGCCGCTGAAGCCTTCGACCGGGACCTTCATCTCTTCGCCCTCTAAGCGCGGAGAAAGTCCCATGACCATCACCACCGCGTCCGCCTTTCCGGCGGCCTCCAGCGCCTCCATCTCCAAGTCTCTCCCGGGAACGCGCCAGAGGAGCTTCATCGAAGCATCGTTGGTCCGTTCGAAGAATTCGACCTTCAGCGGATAGCGCTTCCCCGCCTCCAAACTGACTTCCTGGTATGTCTTGGCGCTGTGGTGGGTGCCGTCGAACTGGACAAGAAGTTCGCCGTTCAAATAAACCCTGAACCCGTTGAACCCTTCCCCACCGATAAGATAAGACCCTGATACGGGCGGCGACAGATAGCCGGTCCAGCGGACGCCGAAATCATCATCGGGCAGCCTCGCATCGGGAGACCCGTCGTACCAGTTGACCTCGATTTGCCGGTCGTTTCGAGTGAAGATCGGCTTGCCCCGGAATTCCCGGTTGTCGAAATATTCGCCGCTCAGGCCGCGCTCACTTCCTGCTTCGCCCGAGACAAACAGGGCCGTTGAGGGAATGACCTCGAGCATCGGCAGACCTTCCGCCCACTCGCAGCCCAGGGCATGGATGACCCGGGTGTTCGGGGTAACTTTCTCCCGGATCCCGCGGAGCGGAGTGACCGGGTCGGACGGAATGCCGTTATAATTTCCCAAAAGCACCTCGACATCGTCCGCGTTCGGCCCGATGACGGCGATGGTCTTGAGATCTTTGGCCAGAGGCAAAAGGCCACCTTCGTTCTTCAGGAGGACGATCGACTTCCGGGCGGCTTCCAGGGCCAGCCGGCGGTGGGCCTCGCAATTGATGACCTCGAAGGGGATGCCGGCGTAAGGAACCGTCTTTGAAGGGTCGAACATCCCCAGCTTCATCCGGGCCGTGAAAAGCCGCTTGACCGAGGCATCAATGTCGGCCTCGCTCAGAAGCCCCGCTTCTACCGCCTGCCTCAGTTCCCGGAAGACGACACCGCAGTTAAGGTCGGTGCCGGCCTTGACGGCCATGGCACCGGCTTCGGGCGCGCTGCCTGCCACCTTGTGGTACTGGTAAAAGTCCATGATGGCCCAGCAGTCGGAGACGACATAGCCGCGGAATCCCCACCGGCGCCGGAGGACGTCGGTGAGGAGAAAGCCACTGCCGCAGCAAGGGTCGCCCCGGAAGCGGTTGTAGGCGCACATGACCGATTGGACGTCGCCCTCGACGACGGTCTTGCGGAAGTGAGGCAAGTACGTCTCCTGGAGGTCACGGTCGCTCACCCGGGCATCGAAAACGTGGCGGTCGGGCTCCGGTCCGCTGTGGACGGCATAATGCTTCGAGGTGGCGACCGTCTTGAGGTAGCGGGGGTCATCGCCCTGGAGCCCCTTGATGAAACGGACTGCCATCTCGCCGGTGAGATAGGGGTCCTCGCCGTAGGTTTCCTGGCCGCGGCCCCAGCGGGGGTCGCGGAAGATGTTGATATTAGGCGACCAAAAGGTCAGCCCTTGATAAATCAGGCGCTTCCCCCGCCGGACGAATTCATGGTGTTTGGCCCGGGCCTCATCGGAAATGGCATTGGCCAGGCGGAACATCATGTCCCTGTCCCAGGTGGCGGCCAGGCCAATAGCCTGCGGAAAGACCGTGGCCAGACCGGCCCGGGCGACTCCATGAAGGCATTCGTTCCACCAGTTGTATTCGGGAATTCCCAGCCTCTCGATCGCGGGCGCGTCGTAGCGCATCTGGGAGATCTTTTCCTCCAGGGTCATCCGGGAGACGAGGTCAGAGACACGCTCTTCGACTGGAAGACCGGGGTCCATGTATGGGAGTCGTGCAGCTTGCTGAGTCTCTCTTTTCACCGCGGCTCCAGGGACGATAGCCGCTAAGCCGGCGGCGATGAATATAGGAATCGAGGCGGCGAAAACCGCTTTTTTCATCGTTATTCTCCCTCCAAGGCCCTTTCCTTGCCATCATCATACGGCACCCAGGAAATGTCAATAATTTCTCATGCTCCTGCGGGGCACCGGCGAACGATGCCCCCCCTCCTCCCGACCTCCTCCCACCAGGGGAGGAGGAGATATATACCGTCCGCCTGTTTCTTCCCATAAGGGAAGGAGGATATATGGACCATCCGCCTGTTTCCTCCCCCCTCTGAGACTGTGTTGTAACGTCGTTGCGAGAGAGCGAAGCGATCGAAGCAATCCGACGAAGTCGTCGCGAGGCGTCGAAGACGTCGTGGCGATCTCAGCCTAGGATGATGAGATCCCTCGCCATGCTCGGGACGGCCCAAGGGACCGGATTGCCGCGCTCCCTGCGGTCGCTCGCATTGCGACACAGTCCCTCTGTGGGGGAGGATAGAGGAGAGGGGGAAATTCAAGGTAGTCCTATAGACCCATCGACACTTGCCATCCCGCCGGATCGAGAATATAATCAGGCAAAGGGCGAGAATAACAGGACGTATAGGGAGAGAATCCATGGCCAAGACTCTTGGCGTTCCCAAAAAGATTGTCGTCGTCGGCAGCTCCAACACCGACATGGTGATCAAAACACCCCGGCAGCCGAAGCCCGGGGAAACCATCATCGGCGGCGAATTCTTCATGGCCGCCGGCGGGAAGGGAGCCAACCAGGCCGTGGCCGCCGCCCGGGCCGGCGGCGATGTCTATTTCGTCGCCCGCGTCGGGGAGGACGTTTTCGGGCGGCAGTCCCTGGATGGATTCATCCGCGACGGCATCCATATCGAGAACATCGTCCAGGACAAGAGCGCAGCCTCAGGTGTCGCACTGATCATCGTGGCTGCCGATGGAGAGAACAGCATCGCCGTGGCCTCGGGCGCCAACGCCCGGCTGGGAATCGAGGATATTCTCCGGGCCAAACGGATCATCGCTTCTTCAAGCATCGTCCTGATGCAGCTTGAGTCGCCCCTGGAGACCGTCATAGAGGCGGCCGAGGTTGCGTCGGCGGCCGGAGTCCCGGTCATCCTCAATCCCGCTCCTGCTCAGGTTCTGGGCGACGAGATCCTCAGGCGGGTGAGTTATCTCACGCCCAACAAGACCGAGGCCGAGATCATGACCGGGATAACACTCATCACCAAGGCGGATCTCGCCAAAGCCGCCGACAATCTTCTCGAAAAAGGGATGAAGGGTGTCCTTATCACCCTGGGCCCGAAGGGGGTTTATGTCGCCACCCGGGAGAAAAAGGAGGTCGTTCCTGCGTTTGATGTCACCCCGGTGGACACGACCGCTGCCGGAGACGCGTTCAACGGGGCCCTGGCCGTAGCGCTGGCCGAAGGCAGGTCTCTGTTCGATGCCGCCCGGTTCGGCAACGCGGCCGCCGCCATCGCGACGACAAAGCTGGGCGCCCAGCCTTCTCTTCCCTTCAGAAAAGATATCGAGCGCCTGACGGCGTCCTGAGGAACCCGCCCGTGAAACTCGAAGACGTCATCCAGGTGAGAAAAACGGCGGCCAGGCTCCTCAAGAAAGCGCATATCGTGATTACTCCCTGGGAAGCGGAGAACATCGAGGTCTCCGACTTCGGCCTAGGTGATATAGATAATGTCGGCCTCCTGGTCGTCGTCTACGAGAATAACGACCGCTACTGCGCCAAGGAGATCGTCCTCCTGCCGCGGCAGATCTGCCCGGAGCACCGGCATCCCTCGGTCGGCGGGAAGGAGCCCGGCAAGCAGGAGACCTTCCGCTGCCGCTGGGGAGAAGTTTTCCTCTACGTTCCCGGCGAGCCGACGCCGAACCCCCGGGCCAGCATCCCGGAAAGATACAGGGGGTATTTCACCATCTGGAAGGAGGTCGTGCTCCGGCCCGGCGACCTGTACACGCTGCCGCCCGATACGCTCCATTGGTTCCAGGCCGGGGACAAGGGCGCGGTCCTCTCGGAATTCTCCTCGACCAGCCGGGACGAGAGTGATATCTGGACCGACCCGCGCCTCGAGCGCCTGCCCAAGATCGATTGACGCTTCAATTCAAGGGGCATAATATTCAGTTCGTGAGGGTGAAAAGTATTCAATTCCCCCTCCCCTTTTTCCCCTCCCACCAGGGGCGGGGAGTAGGACTATTCAGAGGGACAGGAGCAGAACCATTCAGGCCCCATGGAGGACCGGATGAATTGTTCAATGCCAAAAGTCATAGAAACGGAAGCGGACCTCCGCCGGCCCGCCTCTCGCCAACATAAACGCTATGATGGAGGCGGCTGAACTCTATGGCCGATATCGATAAGAACCGCGAGTTCCTGACCCGGCTCTGGTGCCTTGAGAACGAGGACCGGCCCGCCTTCCTGATCGGCTACCTCGGGCCGCGGGTCCGCGGCGGCCGGCCCGTCCGCTCGGCCCTCTTCTCGACGGAGGGGGAAGGCATGGTCCGTGACCGGCTCCTCGACCCGGCGAAGTTCCTGGAGGCTCAGCTCATCGAGATCAACGACCAGATGGCCTACCAGGGCGATTTCGTCCCCTGCCTCTGCCCGGCCTTCGGTGTCATCAACATCCCGGCCGCGTTCGGCTGCGAGGTCGTCTGGTGGGAGGACAACTTCCCATCGGTCCGGCCGCTTCCCCTCGCTCATCCCGCGGCGGTCCGCGACATCCCGCGTCCGACCATATCCTCCGGGGAGATGGGGCGCATCCTCGAAACCACCCGGTTCTTCATCGAAAAAACCGCCGGCCGCATCCCCATCCGCCTGACCGATATCCAGGGGCCGCTCGACTCGGCGGCGCTGATTATGGGCCACACCGAATTCTTCACGGCCATTAGGACCCATCCCTGGGAGGTCCACCATCTCCTCCAGATGATCACCGATTTCACGATCGCGTGCGCCCGGGCGCAAAGAGAGGTCGTCCGCGGCCGCGGCGTGGAGTTCGTTCCCAGCCTCTTCCAGCCCTGGATTCCCGACGGGTTCGGCATCTCCGTCTCCAACGACGCCTCGGTCATGATCTCGGCTGACGAGCACGACGAGTTCTGTCTCCCCTACCTCAACCAGATCTCGGATGCCTTCGGCGGGATCTACATCCATTCCTGCGGCAACTGGCTCCACCAGGTCCCGAGCCTGACCAAGGTCCGCGGGCTGCGCGGGCTGGAGTTCGGGGTCAGCGAAACGCCATTTCCCCCGCTGGCCGAATTCTTCGCCGGACGGACCGTCCTGGCCTGCCGGGTGGGGCTTCACCGGGACATCAAGTTCAAGGGGATGGCGGACTATGTCGCTTCGATCTTGAAGGCCAAAAAGACCAACCGCGGCCTGTTCATCAACATCGACATCACCAACGGCCTGATCGACGAGACCTGGCCGGAAACAGACGTGGACGAGATATACGGGCTGCTAAACGCAAAGAGAAAAGAGTAATCAATGCCGACAAAATCAAGACCGTATGATGCTCCACGCGGATTCGACTGGGTTGTCCGGGCCAAAGACTGGCAGGTCGAGAACGACGCCCTGCGCATTTCGCTGCTGACCAGATCGGGAAAAAAGGCAGCCATCCGCTTCCGGGCCGAACAACCGGCCATCTGGAGGATCACTTTCTTTCCGCCCGGAAATCCGGTGGAGGAGCGGGAACCGCTGGTCGCGAACCCCGTGTTGACACGGCTCCCTCTCGAAGCTGAAAGAACCGCCGCCGGGCTGCTCGTCCGCGGCGCCGATCTGACCCTGGAAATCGACTTCCGGCCCTGGCTCATGCGCTTCCTTGACGCTGAAGGCAGAGAGGTCTTCGGCGAAAATCCGAACGACGTCGACGGGCTCGGCTGCTCCTTCGTCCTCCCTCTCGGCTATGTGGGCAAGAACGGTCGGACGGTTGCCGTCACCGAATCCTTCAAGCTGCGGCCGAACGAACGCCTCTTCGGTCTGGGAGAAAAGTTCACGCGGCTCGATAAGTCCGGACGGCGCGTCGTTTCCTGGACACAGGACGCGCTGGGCGCGACGAGCGAGCGCTCGCACAAGAATATCCCTTTCCTCTGGAGCACCCGCGGCTATGGGCTGTTCCTCGACACCGGAGCGCGGATCACCTGGGACCTGGGTGCGACGTCCTGCCAGTCGGCGGCCGTCCAGGTCGAGGACGCCGCTCTCGATGCTTATCTGATCAGCGGTGGCTCCCCGGCCCGGATCCTCAACCAGTACGCCAGCCTCATCGGCCGGGCGCCGGTTCCGCCCAAATGGACCTTCGGAGTGTGGCTCTCTACTGGCGGCACACACAGAACGCAAGAGGAGGCGCAGAAGCTCATCAGCGGCCTGGAACGGCACGAGATGCCCGCCGACGTTCTCCACATCGACACCTGGTGGCTGCGGGACCGCAAGTACTGCGATTTCCAGTGGGACCGGGACGCCTTCCCGCGGCCGGACGTCCTCGTCGAGATACTCCACCGCCGCGGGCTGAAGCTTTCCCTCTGGGAGCATCCTTATGTTTCGGTGGAGAGCGAATTATTCGCCGTCGGAAAAGACAGGGGGTATTTCGTCAGGCGGCCGGACGGCGATATCTATATCATTGATTACGGGCTTTCCCTCGCTCCCAAGCCCGACGGAGTGGTCCGCCGGGCAGCGCAGGACGAGTCGTGGAACGCCCCTGCAGCCATCATCGACCTCACCAACCCGGAAGCGGCGGCCTGGTTCAAGGACCTCCACCGTCCTCTGCTGCGGCTGGGAGTCGACTCGTTCAAGACCGATTTCGGCGAGGACATTCCCGTGGATGCGGTCTTCGCCAACGGGAAGACCGGCGCCGGGATGCACAACGTCTATCCCCTGCTTTATAATCGCGCCGTGTTCGAGGTCATTCAGGAAGAAAAAGGCAGGGGTGTGGTCTGGGCACGGTCGGCCTTCGCCGGGAGCCAACGGTATCCGCTCGTCTGGTCGGGCGACCCGGCGGCAAACCCGGAAAGCCTGGCCGCGACGATTCGTGGCGGCCTCTCGGCGGGGCTCTCCGGCCTCCCCTTCTGGTCGAACGACATCGGCGGCTACAGGGGGATGCCTTCGGCCGAGCTCTACGTGCGCTGGGCGCAGTTCGGGCTCTTCTGTTCCCACAGCCGGATGCACGGCGACAGCCCGCGAGAACCATGGCATTTCGGCGAGGAGGTTTTGTCCATCGTCCGCAGGTATGCCCTTCTCCGCTATGAACTTTTTCCCTACATCTACAGCGCCGCTTTCGAAGCGGGTTTGAAGGGCCTTCCCGTCATCCGGGCCCTGCCGCTCGTCTTCCCTGACGATCCGAACGTCTATGATAAAGATTCCCAATACATGTTCGGACCCGGGATTCTGGTCGCGCCGGTCATCGAACCGGGAGGAAAACACAGTTTGTATCTGCCCGAGGGTCGCTGGTTCGATTATTGGACGGGAGAAAAATTCGACGGCCCCAGGAACCTGAAGATTCAGGTCCCGCTCGACATCCTGCCGCTCTACGTCTGCGGCGGAGCGATCATCCCCAAGATGCAGCGCGCCTGGCGTATCCCCGAAGAACGGATCGACCCGCTCATCGTTGAAATCTGGCCGCACGGGTCATCGACCTATCATCTCTACGAGGACGAGGGCGTGACCGAGTTCAGATGCAAGCAGGGCCGGGACGGCCTCGATTTCGAATGGTCGGGCCCGCTGCCCCGGCGCGTCATCTTTCATTTCAAGATGATCAATAAACCCCGGAAGGTCGTCATGGTTCCGAAGGAAGAGCCGGACAAGGCTTACGAACTCGAGGGGATAAGCCTTGAAAAGACGTATGTTCTGGCCATCCCCGAAACGGCCGGCGCCCTCATTACACTCTAGATTTAGTGGGTGTCAACAATTCCCGCTTTCTTAATTGCTCCTCATGGCCGTGCAGGCCGCACGCGAACTATAAGAATCCCCCTCCTCCCTGCCTCCTCCCACCAGGGGAGGAGGATATCTGAATTGTCCGCCCGTTTCCTCCCCCCTTCTGTGGGGGAGGATAGAGGAGAGGGGGATTTTTTAGGCAACCCGTCTTGGCCGGGGGGGTGAGAAAGGAGAGTTATTCTCACCCCTGGATTCACCTGAACCGGGTATTCCCAGGGGCTTCCAATCTTTTTAATATAGAAGCGAAAATATTCGAACAGGTACCTGCACGGGCAGATACGGGCAAAAGGTTATCTCATGGCCGAAAGACGGAAAGACAGGAGAATCAAGGAAGAGAACAGGGTTGTCATCGAAAGCTCTCCGGCGGGCGCCCAGGGCGAAAGTTTTACGGCCAATGCGTTCACCAGGGACCTTTCGCTCACCGGCGCCCGTATCTTGACGGACAGACTTTATCCGTTAAACTCGAAACTCAAGTTAACCCTTTATCTGTCACGCTCGAGGCAGATCATCCGGATCTGCTCGACCGTCAGGTGGATGAAAGGCAGCGCTGAAGGCCTGTACGAGATGGGCGTCCAATTTCAGCCGGGAATCCCCGACGCCGTTATGGCCTTGATCAACCATGTTTACAGCAAAGACCAGCGAATCCCCACGGCCATAGACGCGGCGCGAACGGCCTAGCCGCTTCCCGGCTTTTACTGGTGAGCCTGAATTCCCGCCTGCACACCTCTCCAGCGTCGGTTCATCGTGGGTTCCGGCGTCCACTTGTCTCCATCCCAGTAACGAATTCCCCGGATGAGGTTATTTTCGTACTCCTTGTTCAGGGTGCTCCGGACTTTCCCTTCAAGACGGGCCTTTTCGTGAGCTTGAAGGAAAGAGTTGCTGAGAATGACCTGGGGTGAGCCGAAATCAAAGTCAAAGTCATAGTAGATCTGGGTCAGGTCGGTCTTAACCTGGATTCTGCGGTTGGAAAGGAGCACGATAGTAGTGACGGCATCCACGGGATAGCAATCTGCCAGGTCGACATCTGTCCGGGACAGCAGGACATAAAATAGTTCCGAGCCTGGTTCAAGCTCAGGACTCTGGAAGGCGATATTCCCCTGGGGGGATCCCCCTCTCATCGAGGCCGCATCGAGAACGGCCAGGCAGCCTTGGCCGTATTCATTATTGTTCCCGCCGACGATGATCTCCTTGACGCCGTCTGCGTTCAAGTCGGCACAGGCGAGATCGTTGAGATAGCCGGCGTTCCAGAATTCGCCCAGGATTTTCCCCTCCGAATCCAGGAGCGCCAGCTGACACGGCCAGTCCGGCCGGTGCGCAGAGATCACCAGGATCTCGAAGTCGCCGTCGGCGTCCAAGTCCTCTGGAACAATCCCGTTGATCCTGTAATCGCCGGAGTAAGTCTTGTCACCGTACTTTATCTGGCGGCCGCCCCGGAACGACCACAAAAGCCGCCCCCTCCGATCAAAACAAAAAATCTCCCCTTCTTTTGTCTCACCCTGGGTTTGGACGCTGAAAAGGACCTCCTGGCTTCCGTCATCATCGATGTCCCTGATTAAAATATAAGGCAAATAAGAAGTGTGGTCCAGTCGTTTGAACTGATAATGCTGTCGATACTTTTCCTCGCCACAGAGGTTCTCCAACCCCGTGTTGAAGCGCCAGAGCTCCTTTCCTTTTTCATTAAGGATGATGAGCGTCGAACTTTTAATCGAAAAATCAGCCGGCTCCTTCGGACCAAGACCCGGGCGGATGACCGAGAAGAAAAGAACGGCTGCCGCTCCGATGCATATTAATACAAAACTCAAGAGTAGAACCCGCCGGGAGAGGCGGCGCGAATCCCCATGGGAAGCGGATCGGCTCGTTCGGTCCTGGCTGAGCCACTCGTCCAATTCATTCTTGTAAGCAAAAACCCTGGATTTCTCGGAATCGGGGTCGATCCGGTGAATGGGCAGGCCAAAGTTCTTCTCCCATCTTAGGCATGTCCTGACGTCCCTGTGGAGACGCCTGGCGATTTCCTTCCAGGAGTTCAGGAGGTTTTTGTCATCGGAGCTTCCAGCCAGTTGATTAGCCATCGCTTGAAAAGGTGAATATATAATAGAAAAAAAGCGGCTTTAAGTCAAAATGGGCCTGGTTAAGGCGGGGGAAATGCGACAAAATCGGGCATAATCGGACATTGTGTGAAAACCTATTGACAGGGAGCTGCATACGGCTTATTTAACGGAAGCCAGCAGCATTGTACCGCAGGAATCCTGAGAAGGTGGCTGCAGGAGGGCGGGTTGGCCCCTTACCTAGCCCTCCTGAAAACCCCATTCACTTCTCATTGCCATAAGGGCCACCTGCGAACGATGAAAATCCCCCTCCTCCCCGCCTCCTCCCACCAGGGGAGGAGGATATCTGAATTGTCCCGTCTGATACTTCCCCCCTTGGAAACTGTGTCACAATGACAAATGGCAATTACGACAGAGTCTCTTGGTGGGGGAGGATAGAAGAGAGGGGGATTTTGGGGATCCGGCCTATTTCTTGATGACTCGGCCCTCGTGGTTGATCCAGACGCGCTCCTGACCGTCCTCGCTTTCTAGAAAAGCTTCCCATTGGTTCCAGGTCGCTTCGACCCGGGGCGGCCATTTGTAGGCGGGGATCTTCGTCGTATCCATACCCAGGTCGGCCAGGTTTTCGGTGTATCTATCGTGATGCAGAAAGAAAGTCTTCTCTTTATAGTAGACCTGCCTCACGGCCCACATGGCGTCCTCTTCCGGCCGGCTGCGAAACATGTCCCTCTCCTCCCCGACAATCCGGTCCGAAAATTGCACATACCCCCACAGCTCGGGATAGTGGATGTTGACGAGGCCGGTCGGCGCCCAGACCCAGTTGTCCTCAGGCAAGGGCTTGCCTGTGGCGGGATCGGCGACCTTCGTGGACTTCCCATCTTTGACCTCGACGCGGTACTCGACCCGGGAGAAGTTCACCCGCCACCGGTCTCCGGCCCTGGG
Source organism: Candidatus Desulfaltia sp. (assembly GCA_035528895.1). Taxonomy (GTDB): domain Bacteria; phylum Acidobacteriota; class Aminicenantia; order Aminicenantales; family UBA8522; genus UBA8522. The sequence continues at coordinate 1,645 of DATKXS010000026.1, read as the reverse complement.
AAGCTTCTTGTCGGGCGCGCATTCTTTAAGTATCTTCCAGGGCATGGCGATCTCGACACTCCAGCCTCTGTCTTTGTCTCCCGGCTGATTGATCGTGCCGTCACAATAGATCTTCGTCTTCAGGCCCAGGATATCCCAGGCGTGGACGGCCGGGCCGCCGTCCCGGTAGGGCTTGATCAGGAGCAGGTCCCACTCCGTGCCGAAGGCGTTGACCTCGAGCTCATAGTAGAGGTGGGTGCTGCCGGCCGGATCGATGAAGACCTCGAAATCGTTATCATAGAAGATGATCGAATCGCGCTCGGTCAGCGTCGCCCAGATATCCGGCTCCTCGAGCTCGGCCCCGAGATAGAAATATTCGCCGTCCCAGAGCATTTTGGCTTGGGTTTTGAACCGCGGCTGGGGCTTGAGCGCGCCTTCGATATCCGTAAAGACATCAGTCCAGGCGGCCTTTTTCCAGGCCGGCTCATCCAATCGGCCGTCTATCGTCAGAGGTTGCGTCGCCCGATAGCAGATATAGTGCGGCGGCGCAAAAGGGACCTTGGGCTCGGGGAAGGCCTGGGATGGGGACGCCTGAGCACCGGCAAGTCCCCAGGGCCAAAGCGCGGAGACCGTGAGTGCAGCAATTATTGTTATCGAGCTAAAGATACTGACGACGATGATGAGAGCCCGAGCTTTTTTCATCGATCCCTCCTGAAGAAATTGGGTGATATGAATCCGAATTTCTGAATTCGGTATCGTTTCTCCTAATTTTCCAAAAAAAACTCCCCTCCCCTGGTGGGAGGGGATAGAGGGGAGGGGGGCATCTTTATGATAGTCACCCTCTCCCCGACCCTCTCCCATCCAAGGGAGAGGGAACCTAATTTCCCATGTCCCCTAATTTTCTGTCCCCTAACTTTTCCCATATCGCGTCCGGTAGGTTTTGGCCGCTTCGACCATGGCCACGACATTCTGGGGCGGAACGTTGGGCATGATGTTGTGGACCTGGGTGAAAACAAAACCCCCGCCGGGCGCCAGGGTCTCGATACGCCGCCGAACGTGCTCGTCGATCTCCTTTTCCGTTCCACGCGGCAACACCTGCTGGGTGTCGCACCCGCCGCCCCAGAAAGTGATATCCTTACCGAACTCGCGCTTCAGCCGCTCCGGCTCCATGCCCCGGGCGCTCGTCTGGACGGGGTTGATGATCTCGACTCCGGCCTCGATGAGATCCGGGATGAGGTCGGCGATCGCTCCGCAAGAGTGGAGGAAGAGATGAATGCCCGCCCGTTTCCGAATCCGCTCATAGAGCATTTTGTGCCGAGGCTTAAAAAAGCGGCGGTACATCCGGGGCGATATTTGAGAAGCGAGTTGCGTCCCAAGATCATCTCCCATCTGGATGATCTGGACATAGCCCTCGATCGCATCCAGGAACTTCTCCAGGCTGGCGAGGTGGATCTCGATGAGCCGGTCAAGCAGGGCCTCCGTCTTCGGGAGATTTTCGATGAGGTCGACGAGGAACTGGTCGTTTCGGCAGAGGAATTGCCCCCACTCGAGGAGGTTGCCGCCGAAACCCGCCATGATGGCGAAGTCGGTCGTCTCAAAGAGGCGTTTGGCCTTCCTCCGGATGTCGGCCAGATGCTCAGGGGTCAGAGGTTTATGCCAGGGCGCT
>DATKXS010000025.1:0-2908 GCA_035528895.1 Candidatus Desulfaltia sp. | reverse complement strand
CCTCTCCCTTGAGAGACTGGGAAAAATGGGGACAGTCCTATTTTTTATAAATCCCTCTCCCTTGAGAGACTGTGTCGCACTTGCCATTTGTCATTGCGAGCGACCGCAGGGAGCGCGGCAATCCGACTCGGTCGTCGCGAGGCGTCGAAGACGCCGTGGCGATCTCACCCTAGGATGGAAAGATCCCTTGCCATGCTCGGGACGGCCCAGGGGGCCGGATTGCGGAGCCTGTTCCGAACAGAGTGAGGAATCTCAGTTTTCGCTCCCTCGCAATGACATTACAACACAGTCTCCCAGGGGGAAGGGATGAATGAAGCCACTTACTTTTTCTAAATTTCGGCCGGATCAAGAAATGCTATTCGCGTCGGGTGGCTCGGCTACCACCTCCGCAATTTCCAGAAGAGGAGGAAGGCGGCCATGGAGAGCCCGCCCATACCCAGGATGATCCAGAAGGCGAAGGGGAGTCGGGACAGCGGGATCCGGACGTTCATCGAGAAGGCGGAAACCACGAACGTCGGCACCATGATGGCGATGGTGATGATATTCAGCGTCTTCATCAGGACGTTGATGTTGTTGCTGACGATCGAAGCCCGGGCGTCCATCAGGCTGGCCAGGATGTTGGAGTAGACCTCGGCCTGGCGGTAGCACTGGTTGTTCTCGATGACGATGTCTTCGAGAAGCTCGGTCTCCTCGGTCGTGAACCCGATCCGGGCGGTGTTGTGCCGGATCTTCTCGAGGAGGACGCCGTTCGAATTGATGGCGTTCTGGTAGTAGACCAGGCTCTTTTGCAACGTGAAGAGGTTGATCAGGAAACGGTTCTCCATGGCCCGATTGATCTTCTGCTCGACCTCCTCCGTCAGGAGGTTGATGATCTTGAGATGCTCGAGGAAGTGGAAGATCGACCGGTAGATGAGCTTGAGCAGGACCTCGCGGGGGGAATTCACCTTCAGGAACGGCTTCCCTTCAAAGAGGTTCGTGTCTTCGTTCGTGACGATAATCAGGAACTCTCCGAAAAAGAAACCACCCAGAGTTATGGACTTGAACAGGAGCTGGTCCTCACCCGAATAGCTTTTCGGCCGCTTGAAGACGATGGCGACGTGGCCGGGCTCGCACTCCAACCGGGCCAGTTCGTCGGGGTCCAGTGACGAGGCCAGCGTATGCTCATCCACCCCGTATTGGTCGATGAGCAGACGCTTTTCCTTGTCGTCAGGCCTGACGAAAAGCATGATCTGGCTCTTGTCTTCGGCGGTCTCTTCGATCTTGTTGTTGATGATCCGGTATCGTCTCAGCATGGCCGACCTCCGTTCTGAACTTAGGACGGTCCTTCCAGCTCCTATTCTTATCCAAGACGGCGCTCAAATCAAGATGACCCGGGCGGGGAACCTGATTTCTAGCGGCAACGGCAGGTGTCCGGATAGTCTGACATCTTGCGGGCAAGATCGTCCGCGGGGAGCGCCGTCAGCTCTCCCAGGTCTTTGAGCCGGCGAAAGACAGAATCCAGGAGCGAGCGGTTTTTTTCTGGATCATAGGCAGCGAAGTTTCGGCTCAGATTCCTAGCCATATCCGTATCGACGGGCAACATCAGGACCGGGCTTTTACAAGAAAAATCCAGGGAGTCCAGGCTGATGATCTTCAGCCGGCGATGCGCCCTGGTCTTGAAAAAAATGAGACGCCGGGGAAGGTAATAGACGATGCTCCACTGGGTGTCGTCTTGCTCGACGGATTTCAATACCGCAAAGGCATGGTCCGGCAGCGGCCGCTGAGCCGGTGACCGATAGTCTTCCAGCAGGGTTGCCGCCCGGACGAATCTCTCCAGGGATTCCGGACCGCTCGAAACGACCCGGTCGCCGCCAAACCCTCGGTGAAGCCTGAGGGTGCGGAGTGACTCCTCATAGCTGTTATTGCTCAGGACGGGCACCGGCAGGTTATCCCCGGTATGATAGGTCATCTTCCCGCCGGCGCACTCGATGACGGCCGTATTTCCCTTGCGGTCGGCGATGAGATAATGCAGGTTGAAGAGGAGCCTCGAGATCTTCAGCCCCGGGTCATTCTTCAGCACCTCCTTGACCGAGCGGTGATTGTCGAGGTGGTACTGGATCCACTGGAACTCGTTGAGAGTAAGAGGGCTGCCGGCAGGAGGACAAGATTCCGGAGCGTTCAGTTCCTCGATGACCAGGTGGGCTTCATTCATCCCGCCCAGGGGGAATTCCCGGCCGAACTGGTTGAAGGTCACGCTGCCGTATTTCGATGTCCAGCGGAGCGGCGAAGGCATCCCCGTGCTAAACGCCTCTTTGCTCATACCCCTTTTGTTGACGAACACATACCCGTCTCCGACCGGCCAGTCGAGGTTCTTGGCCAGGAGAAACGTTCCCCCACCCCGCATGACGAAGGCCGTACAGGCCTGGATTTGACGGAAGCCGGCCGCCACCAGGAGGTAAAACATGAGCACGGCGGTTGAACAGCGAATCGTTCTTTTCATAGAATCACTGCCAAAACCATGCCGATCTCAGGAGGAAGATATCGAGGCCTCGGGGGGATGTCAAGAAAACAGCGGATGGGATGGGCTAAAAACGCTTGAGTGTGCTAGAAGAGCCGCTGCAAACAGCGAAGGTCAGGCGCTGGAATCGCCTTCGCCGGAGGCCGGCTCGGCGCCGGGTTCCGTCTCCGGTTTGAACTTGCTCTGACGACGGAGCCGTTTGGCCTCCTGCTTGCGCAGGCGGTCCAACTCCTTGCTGCGTTTTGCGCTCTTATAAGCTCGTCTGCTTTTTGCCAAAAGTCCTCCTCGTTATTTTTCCCCATCATAGCACATCCAGGAAAGCGTGGACAAGGCCAGGCTGAAAAAATCCGGTTGACGGCTCTCCGCTCAGGCCTTGATCGCCCGCAGGTCGATCCGGGAGAGGTCGTCCGT
>DATKXS010000024.1:0-3649 GCA_035528895.1 Candidatus Desulfaltia sp. | reverse complement strand
TGCCATCCCGGATTTGCTGGGGGAAGAAGAAAATGGTTCTGCTTAGAAGAGAGACTACTTTTCCGCTGGCCGAGGGAAGGCTTTATTTTCGCTCTTGGGTTTGGTCTCCGACGGAGCGTCCGGAGTGCAGGGCTCTTTGGCGGGCGCTTTATCCTTCCCCTTGGCTTCTTCTTGGGGCGACGACTTACGGGGGTGATCGGTGATGTACCAGCCGTTTCCTTTGAACTGGATGGCGGAAGAGGAGATGAGTTTCTTCAGCGCGCCGCCGCACTTCCGGCATTTCCGGAGAAGCGGGTCGCTCACCTTCTGGATGACCTCGCTGCGGCACCCGCATTGGGTGCATTCATATTCGTAGATAGGCATGTTCGATGCTCCTAGAAATAGTAGAATATTATAGCAGAGAGGCGGGGTCAGTGGAAGATGATAGCCCCGAAGACGGAGATTTCGGTGCCCTCCTCTTTTCCGCAATAGAAGCCTCCTCTCCCCCGGTGGGAGAGGATGGAGGAGAGGGGGAAGGGAGAGGGATTTCTTTACTTCAACTATCCTTGACTTCAGCCAATGGCGGCCAGGCGCTTCTTGGCGTCCTCAACTTCTGGCCGGCCGGGGTCGGCGTCCTTCCAGAGGGAGAGGAATTTCCGGTAGTGCTCTGCGGCTTCGGCTGTCTTCCCCTGCTGTTCGCTGATTTTCCCGAGCTGGTAATAGGCCTTGGCATAGATATCACCATAACTCAGCCTGCTGACACCCAGAGAAGCGATTTTCTCATACTCCCGGCGAGCGCTATCGAGATCCCCGAGTCGATTGAAGGCCGTGCCCATGGCGTTGGCGAACAGGAAGTGGGTACCTGAATCCGCGTTTAACAAGGGCAATCCCAGGTTGAACAATTCAACCGCCTTGGAATAATTCTTCTTCTCCAGCTCGATCATCCCCGTCAGATAGTGAGAGTACCAGATGAGCTTTTTGTTGGGCGCCAGATCGACTGCCGCTTTCAATCGAGCAGCGACAGCCTGGGCTTGGCTTATGGATTTCATCTCCAGATGCGCCAACCCCTGATCGAGCAGGATATTCCTCTGATCCCCGAAGCTTTCATCCGCGACCGCGTTTGCCCAGGCCTTATGCAGCTCCTGCAGCGCCGCTTCCGGATGACCCGATCTCCGCTCCTGATAAGAGAGGTTAATCCGAAAGAGCCTCTCCCAGCGGCTCTGCCCGAGCTTTTCCGCCATTTCGATAAATACTCGTGCCAGCTTTTTCGCTTCTCCGAACCTGCCCTGGAGAGGATACAAGTCAATGAGTCTTTCCAAACCCCAGCCCCGGCCGTCCATCTCATTTCTTTGCCGGAGCTTTGTGTATTCTTCTTCAGCGCCGCTCAGGTTATCCATATAGAGATAAATATCTCCCCTTGTACGGTTGTTTTCCCAGTCCGTCGGGCTCAGGGCGACGGCCTTGTCCAGTTCGAAGAGAGCGAGGTCGTTTTTGCCAAGCAGGAGGTAGGTATCGGCCAGGCTGCGGCGTATCACGGCGCTGTCTCCGATATTCTTAAGATAGGACTCATAAACTTCGATGGCCTTGTCATAGGCGCCGATATATTCATAAGTCCCAGCTAGATTTCGATAGATAACCACATCCTCGGTTCCAGCCGCGAGGCAGACTTTGTACCGCGCGATGGCCCTTTCGTTTTCTCCCATCCCGCTGTAGACGATGGCAAGCATGTTGTTCCCCGATATATCATCGGGATAAAGGGCCACCAATTTCCCGAGCGCTTCAACGGCTTTATCGTAGGTCTTTTCCGAATCCCCGTAATAATGACCCTGGATATTGTATTTTTCCCGGTCGGTCAACCTGTCGCTCAGCGCCATGGCTTTTTCCGCATACTTTTTCTGTTCGGCAAAATAGACAAGATTTTGGTAAGACCAAGACATGGCCAGATAAGCGGAGGCGAACTCCGGGTCGATGGCCACCGCCTTTTCCATGGATTCGATCTCCTGGCGGTATTCCCCCTTGACATCGTGCCGGATTCCCTCGACGTAATATTTGTAGGCGTCGGGCGAGCTCGTGGTGACGATCCCTGCGTCCTTATCGATATCGGAGGCGATGTCCTGGGGCGAAAGCTTGAAATTCGCCTTGACCCTCCGGGTCAGCTCATCCACCATGGAGAAAATGCTGCCCTCTCCTTTTCCGGCCACCGATTCCGACCCGATGAGCTCTCCCGAGCCGGCCGCTTGAAGCGTGACGTTGATCCGAAATTCGTCTCCTGCCTTGGCATAGGCCCCCTGAATGATGTGGTTGACCCGGCCTTCGGCGGCCACCTCACGGAGGACATCCGCGGAGTATGTTTGGCTGTCCTCTTGCCCGAGCCGGGTGAGGATCTGGAAGAGCTTGTCCTCGCTCAGGACCCGGATGTGCTTTGATTGAGTGAGGTCCGTGACGAGCAGGTTCGATATCATCGTCCTCCAGTGGTCGAGCGCGGCATCGCCCGTATTGTTCTTGAAATACATGATAGCAACGGAAGGTTTGTCCGTTGGAATTGGAGCCGCCTTCTTTTTCGGGATGACCCGCCAGAGAACGAGGGCCAAGGCCACAAGAGCGATCAGCGCAACGCCGGGAACGACGAGCTTTTTTACCCCGACGGTCACCGTGATTTGCTTTGACGTGAAAGCCGTTTTCTTCGGAATGACCCGCGCCGCTGTCGGCATCCCTTCCTCGATCCGGCTCAAGTCTGAGCGTAGTTCCCCGGCGCTTTGATAGCGTTTCCCCTTCTCTTTTTCCAGGCATTTCAATATCACCCGGTTGAGGTCCTCCGGAATCTGGGCATTGAGCTCTTTCGGCGGCCTGGGGACCTCGCTCTTGTGTTTGACTCCGACGGTGAAAGGCGTGTCGCCCTCGAACGGCACCCGGCCGGCCACCATTTCATAAAGGATGACACCGAGAGAGTAGATGTCCGACCGCGCATCGACCTCCTTGCCCTCGACCTGCTCCGGAGACATGTATTCGGGAGTTCCGATCATCACTCCGGCGCCGGTGATGCCCTTGGCCTTGAGCGACCGGGCGATCCCGAAATCCATGATCCGGGCCTGGCCGTCCCGGTCGACCATGATGTTGCCGGGCTTGAGGTCCCGGTGGACGATGCCCAGCCCGTGGGCTTCCTCCAGGCCGTCGCAGATCTGTTTGGCGATGGACACTGCGGTTTCGACCGCCAGCCTTCCCGATTGACGGATCAATCCCTTCAAATCCTGGCCCGAGACGTACTCCATGGTAATGTAATAGATTCCTTCGCTGGTGTTCAGGTCGAACATCTGGCAGACGTTCTTGTGGCGGATCTTGCGGGCGAGTTTCAGCTCATTGCGGAAACGTTCGATCGTCTCCCTGTCGAGGGCGACCTCCGGCTTGATAAGCTTCAGGGCGACCTTTTCGTTCACTTCGGTGTCGAGCGCCTTGTAAACCCGGCCCATGCCCCCCTTTCCCAGCTCTTCGATAATCTGATACTTTCCGGCGAAAGTCGATCCGGTGGTCAGCTCTTCGCGTGGCGCCCGGAGGGTTTCAGTAAGAACGAAGGGATCCTTGGTGGACGGCTTGAGCGGCGCGGCACAATGCCCGCAATAAATCGTGTCCTCGGGATTGTCAAACTCGCATTTGGGGCATTTATTGGACATGC
>DATKXS010000023.1:0-2659 GCA_035528895.1 Candidatus Desulfaltia sp. | reverse complement strand
GGGAGAGGGTGAAAAGGACCTTCCCAATTCTCCTGCTGGCGGCTCTTCACTTGGAGGGACGCTGAAAAACGCATCTTACCCCATTGGGGCCGGCATGTTCTTATCCCCTCGCCCTTGATGGGAGAGGGTAGAGGGAGAGGGTGAAATAGGACCGTCCCCATTCTCCTGCCGGCGCCGCTTCAGTTCGCTTCGCACTTCTTGAGCAGCCGCTCCCAGTTGTGGTCAACTTCGGCCTGGATGTGCTTCAGGTCTTCCTCCCTGAGGTGGCGGAAGCGGCCCTGGAGCCGGAAATAATCGTTGATCGGCTTCTTCTCGCGGGGCTTGATGTTCAGCGTATATTTTTCACCGTTCTCGACCTCGTACAGGGGGAAGATGCAGTTCTGGACGACCATCCGCCCCAGCTTGATCGAGTCCTCCGGCCGGCTCTTCCAGCCCGTCGGGCAGGGCGTATAGATGTGCAGGAAGCGAGTGCCCTTGATCTCTTTGGCCTTTTTCGCCTTCTTGAAGAGGTCCTCGGGGTAGCTGGTGTTGGCCGTCGCCTGGTAGGGGATGCGGTGGGCGGCCATGATGGCGTCGATGTCTTTCTTCGGCCTGTTCTTGAAATGCTTGACCGGTGTCGTCGTCGTCCAGGCTCCGTAGGGGGTGGCGGAGCTGCGCTGGATGCCGGTGTTCATGTAGGCCTCGTTGTCGTAACAGATATAGATGATGTCGTCGTTGCGCTCGGCGGCCCCGGAGAGCGCCTGGATGCCGATGTCGAAGGTCCCGCCGTCCCCCGCCCAGGCGACGACCGTCGTCTCCGTGTCGCCGACCATCTCCAGCCCAGCCTTGAGCCCGGAAGCCGACGAGGCGGCCGTCTCGAAGGCGCAGTGGAAGATCGGGACACCAAGGGAGGAATGGGGGAAGGGACCGTCGATGACCGACCAGCAGCAGGCCGGAATGCACAGCGCGGTCTTCTGTCCCAGGGCTTTGAGGACATATCTCATGGCCAGTGTCGCCGCGCATCCCTGGCAGGCCAGGTGGCCGGAGCCCATCAGCTCTTCGGTGGGGAGGCTCAGCTTCATCGTCTTCTCTTTTTTCATCTCTTCACTCCGATCCAGGTGATGTCCTCTTCCGGCTTGTCCTTGGCGAGGGTCAGTTGGGCGATCTCCTTGTAGGTTTCGGGCGTGATATCCCGGCCTCCGAGCCCGGTGATGTACCCGAAAAGGGGCAAGTCATGGTCCCGGCCGTAGAGCGCGGACTTCACTTCCTGGTAGAAGACGCCGTGATGGCCGTAGGAGATGTTCCGGTCGACGACAGCGACCTTACCGGCCCTGGTGAGGATCTCCCGCACCTTGGCGAACGGGAACGGCCGAAACATCTTGATACGCAGGTTGCCGGCTTTAACGCCCTCCTGGCGCAGCTGGTCGACACCCACCCGGGCCGTGTATCCGGCCGTGCCCGAGGTGACGAAGATGAGCTCGGCGTCCTCGCAGCGGTAATCCTCGACCTGGCCGAGGTAGCGGCCGAACATCTTTTCGTATTCGCGGCCGGTCTGTTCGACCAGGTCCGGCACCTTCTCCATGTCCTTCTGGAGCTTATAGCGCAGCTCGAAGTAATGTTCCGGCGACGTCAGCCCGCCGAAGGCATGGGGGTCGGTGGGCGTCAGGCGGATGGGCGGGTTGAAGGGCGGAAGAAAAGCGTCGACCTTTTCCTGGTCGGGGATGTCGACGACTTCATAGGTATGGGAGAGGGCGAAAGCGTCGAGGATGACCATGCTCGGGATCATCATCTCTTCCGATACCCGGAAGGCCTGGATGACCGTGTCCACGACCTCCTGGTTCGAAGAACAATAGAACTGCATCCAGCCCGTATCCCGCTGGGACAGGCTGTCGTTCTGGTCGGTCCAGATCGACCAGCCGGGCGCCATGGCGCGGTTGATGTTGCCCATGACCACCGGGTTCCGGCCTCCCGAGGCCCAGTGGAGGAGTTCATGCATCAACGTCAGGCCTTGGGAGGAGGTGGCGGTGAAGGTGCGCGCTCCGGCGATCGAGGCGGCGATGCAGGCGGCCATGGCCGAGTGCTCGGACTCGACCTTGATGAACTTGGCGTCGAGGGTCTTGTTGGCGCACATCTCCGACAGCAGCTCGACCACCTGGGTCTGCGGGGTGATGGGGTAGGCGGCGATGACCTGGGCGCGGCCGAGTTGGGCGCCCCAGGAGAGGGCGTGATTCCCCATGATGACTTTCTTCATTTCTCTTCCTCCACCATGGCGATGCACTTGGAGGGGCATTCCTCGGCGCAGATGCCGCAGCCCTTGCAGTAGTCGTAGTCGACGACGGGGAACTCGTTCTCGATATAGATGGCCACGTCGGGGCAGAACTTCCAGCAGATGCCGCACTGGATGCAGTGGCTGTTGTCGATGACGGGCCGGATGTTGCGCCAGGCCCCGGTCTTGTTGTAGAGCATCGAGCCGAGCGACATGGGCATCAGGGGAACATCCTTTTCCGTCTGAAAGATGATTTTTTCGACCTTCTTCTTATGTCTCATGACGGTCCTCCCAAAGGGGAACAATCCCTATTATTATTATAAATTATATCAAATTAGTGTACTATCTTCTATCGATCCGCCGGCGATTCCTTATTTCCTCTCCCCAGGTGGGAGAGGATAGAGGAGAGGGGGA
>DATKXS010000022.1:0-30297 GCA_035528895.1 Candidatus Desulfaltia sp. | reverse complement strand
TGGAGCGGACCCATCGTTTTTACGAAAGATATGGCGCCGAGACGATCATTATCGCCCGTTTCGTGCCGATCGTCCGGACATTCGCGCCCTTCGTAGCCGGGATCGGGCGGATGAGCTACTGGAAATTCATCAGCTATAACGTTATCGGGGGGATCGGCTGGGTCGCGGTCTTTGTCTTCGGCGGCTACTTTTTCGGCAACATCCCCATTGTCAAAAGGAACTTCAGCCTGGTCATTCTCATCATCATCATCGTTTCGATGGTCCCGGCGGTCGTCGAGTTCGTCCGCCACCGGAGCGCCTCCCGCCGGGGAAACCCTGAATGATCTTTTTGAGGAAGGGGCGATCCAGAGCCTGGTAGTCGGTCAGGTCCGTATGAAGGGGGGTCACGGAGATGTAGCCGCGCCGGACGGCCAGGACATCGCTTCCCTCATCTCCGACCGGGGTGGGAGTCCCCGAGCCGATCCAGTAATAGGTGTTCTCACGGGGGTCCTTTTTTTCGACGATCTCGGGGTCGTAGCGCTTTTCGCCGAGGCTGGTGATCCGGACTCCTTTGACGGGCGGAGGAGGAATGTTGATGTTGAGAATCAGCCCGGCCGGGGGGTGCTGGCCAAGGAGCTTGGAGGCCAGGTCGCGGATGAACCGGGCCGAGAAATCATAATCGTACCGGCTCCTTTCGTCGGGCAGAACCGACGCGGCAACCGCCGGAATCCGCAGAAATGAGCCCTGGAGAGCGGCCGCGACCGTACCTGAATAGGAGATGTCCTGCTGTCCTAGGTTGGGGCCGCGGTTGAGACCGGAGATGAGCAGGTCGGGGTCTCTCGGCAGGAGCATCTTGATCGCCAAGTAGATGCAGTCGGCCGGCGTTCCGTCCACGGCATAAACGTTTTTCCGGATTTTCTCCACCCGCAGGGGCCGGCGGAGCGTCACTGAAAGGGAAGTGGCGCTCTTCTCCCGGTCGGGCGCAACGATGAAGACATCGGCCAGGACTCTGAGTCGACGGGCCAGGGTCTGGATGCCTTCGGCAAAGAACCCGTCATCGTTGGCCAGCAGGATCAGCGGCTTCATCCAGGCCCTCAGGAACGGATCATGACCAGCATCATCTTGAACGGCTGAAGGGCCTTGAGGGCGTGGGGTTCATTTGCCGGCATGATGATCATCTGGCCCGAGGTCAAGCGATGTTTCTTTCCGGATATGGTGACCTCGGTCTCTCCGTCGATCACATAAACCAGGGCATCGAAAGGCGCCGTGTGCTCACTGAGGCCCTGGCCTTCGTCGAAGGCAAAGACCGAGACTGTGCCCGTCTTCTGAGAGATGATCTCCCTGCTGACGACCGATCCGGCTTGATAATCCACCAGGTCTGCCAAAGACAGGGCCTGCGCCCTGAGTCCTGCGGCCGTTTCTTGCTTCTTGATCGCACTCATGAGACTTCTCCTTGTTCCTGACGAGATGATGTTCCGGCCTCATTATTGAGAGATGAGAATGGTCGGGACGGGCGGATTTGAACCGCCGACCCCATGCACCCCAAGCATGTGCGCTACCAGGCTGCGCCACGTCCCGAATCGAGAAACGACATTATAACAAAAATGGGGAGGTTTTTTACAGTTTCCTCGACTTTTTTCCCAGCAGGCTGGCGATGTCTTGGAGTCCGTCCCGGACCTCGACCAGGGCTTTTTTCAGCCGGTCGGGGTGAAGAGGCTCGTTGGGCTGGCGCTCGAATTCCGCCTCGATCTTGCGTTTCGCTCCGGCCAGAGTGAGACCCTCCTGGACCAGAAGTTCCTTCAGCCTGAGGATGATATCAACGTCTCTTTGACGGAAGATCTTCTGGCCGTTCCCCGTTTGGCCGGCATGGAGAAAAGAAAATTCCCTTTCCCACTTTTCGATGACCCGGCGCTCGAGCTGAGCGATCCGGCTGACTTCATCGATCCGGAAAAAGAGCTTGGCCTCGTCCTTTGCGCGCTTCATTTAAAGTCTTTCCTCACCATAGCATGACTCGCTGGGTGCGTCAAGGAGAGGGTCGGCGCCTCCTGTGCCTTTGTTGAAAATCATGAATTTTGTAATACTTCCGTCAGCAGCCTCTATCGGAGTTTAAATCGGCTCGCTCATTCTGATATAATCGGTCCGTCCATGCCCAAGGATCAGGATGAGACCTTGACCCCGCTGGCCGAGCGGATGAGGCCCCATTCCTTTGACCGCTTTTATGGCCAGGAGCATCTCCTCGGGCCGGGCAAGATCCTGTCGGAACTGATCGAATCCGGCCGCCTGGTCTCTCTCATATTCTGGGGTCCCCCCGGCTCGGGCAAGACCACCCTGGGGACCATGATCGCCCGGCATTTCGATTTACCCTGCCTGTTTTTTTCGGCCGTGCTCTCCGGAATCAAAGAGGTCAAAGAAGTTATGGTCAAGGCAGAGAGCCATAAAAAGATGTACGGAAAGCCGAGCATTATCTTCGTCGACGAAATTCACCGCTTCAACAAGGCCCAGCAGGGGGCCTTCCTTCCCTATGTCGAACGGGGCGACGTCATCCTCTTCGGGTCGACCACCGAAAATCCATCGTTCGAGGTGATCGCGCCCCTCCTCTCCCGCACCAAAGTCCTAGTGCTCCAGCCGCTTTCCGAAGATGCCCTCTCCCGGATCCTCGAGGAAGCCTTGGCGGATGAGAAGCGCGGGCTGGGCAAAGGGAACCTGACCCTTGATGAAGGGTCCCGCCATCTCATCATCGACTACGCCAACGGCGATGCCAGGCGGGCCCTCAATACCCTCGAGATCGCCGCCAGCCTGGCCCGCGGGTCCCGGATCGGACCGGAAGAGGTCCAGGAGGCCCTCCAGAAGCGGATCCTGCTCTACGACAAGAGCGGGGAGGAGCATTACAACCTGATTTCGGCCCTGCATAAGAGCCTGCGCAACAGTGATGTGGACGCGTCCCTCTATTGGCTGGCCAGGATGGCCTATTCCGGCGAAGATCCGCTCTACATTGCCCGACGGCTGGTCCGGTTCGCCTCCGAGGACATCGGCCTGGCCGACCCCCAGGCCTTATCCATCGCCCTTCGGGCCAAGGAAGCCTATGAGTTTCTCGGCTCGCCCGAAGGAGAGCTAGCCCTGGCGGAGGCCGTAATTTACCTGGCTTCAGCGCCCAAAAGCAACCGCGCCTATGCCGCTTTTTCGAAAGCGATGAAGGACGTTGAATCAAGCCCCCAGGAGCCCGTCCCCCTGCAGGTCCGCAACCCCGTCACGGGGCTGATGAAAGACATCGGCTACGGGAAGGATTATGCTTACGCCCATGATTTTGCTTTTTCGACGACCGACATGGAGACCTTTCCCGAGAGACTCAAGGGGCGCCGGTATTACGTGCCCGGCGAACTGGGGCTGGAGAAGGAGATCAAGAAGAGGATCGACTGGTGGCTCAAGATCAAGGAAAGAATCAGGGAGAATAAAGCCGGTCCCGCTTCTGCCGGCACTGAATCTTCCCCGAAAAAGAAATCCGGCGGCTGAAGGCCTATTCTCCTTCTTCTTTCTCCTTCAACAAGTAATAGACTTCCCAGCTGATGTCATCGGCCAGACAGCCCAGACAGGAGGTCTTGGTCGTGGCCAGTTCTCCGTCGGAGATCTTGTCTTTGAGGATTTTCTTCACTCTCTTGCGGATCTTATAGAGAAGGATGTAATTCACCATCGGCCCGTCTTCAAAAATCATATCAACTTCATCCTGCCAAGTAAAGGAGGCTCGGGGCAGTGGCATCGAAACCGCGCCCGTTTTCTCCCAGCGCGGAAAACGGGCTCGATTCGTCGTTCGCTCTTCTCTCCCTCTGGTCGAGAAACCGTGCCCGCTCTCTCCTCATACGGGTTTCTCCCGCCACTGCCCCTCGCTATGTCAAATTAAGGAGTGCCCGCTCGTCGCTCATACGGACTTCTCCTCATATACCCCTCGCCTTGGTCGCAGCTGGTGGTTCGTCAGTCCGCTCTCTTTCTGTTTCCTTGAGAGAGGGGGGGGCAAAATGATATGATTATCAGCTGGAAAGGAGAGGAGTGAGAAAAGCCCTTGTTTTTAGCCTGGTTTCGCTCGCCCTTTCCTGCTCTCTCTTCAGGGCGAAGATCGCTCCCTACCCGGCCGGAGTGACATTCCCCTTGCAGGAGGCCGGCCGGGTCGAATTCGAGGGCAAGATCGTCGGCGGATTGGAAAAAGACGAGACCGGCCGGATCTATTTTTCGACGGATAAGGGGTATCTATACTGTTTGGACAGCGCCACTCGAGAGATTTCATGGAAATTCACCAGTCCCGTTCCTCTTGGCTGTCCGCCAGCGCTCGGCGTCGAACGCTTGTTCGCCTGGGACCAGGAGAACTCCGTTTTTTGTCTGGATAATAAAGGCGCCCTCCTGTGGCAGGTAAAGGTTTCCGAGAGGATCTCCAGCCCGATTTCCCTGGACGGCGAAAAGGTGTACCTTGGAACCGAAGCCGGTAGCCTCCTTGCCTTTAGCCAGGCCACAGGAGAATCCCTCTGGCGTTTTGAAACCGAAGGAATCATCAGCGCCGCCCCCGTATTCTTTAATAACCAGCTTTGCCTGGGCAGCGGCGACGGCAAGGTCTACATACTCAGCCCGGAGGGTCGCCTGCGGGGTACGATCGACATCGTCAGTCCCATCCTGGTGACGCCGCTGGTCGATGGTCAGCGGCTCTATGTCGGGGCAGAGGATCGCGTTTTTTACTGTTATGACCTGCGGCATCGGAAGAGGAAGTGGATGATCACGGCCGGGGGACGTCTTCTTGCTTCCCCGTGGGCGGATAAGAAGAGGGTCTTTTTCCCGGCCTCGAACGGGGTTCTCTATGCTTTGGACAAAAAAAGCGGAGATATCCTCTGGTGGTGGATCTCCCCTTCGAGGAGCCGGTATGACCTCGAATTCGATGGAGAAAAAATCCTGGCGACGTCTTCCTCCCCGTCCCTTTATTCTTTGGACATGAAATCGGGAAAGGCGCTCGGGAAATACGACGCCAAAGAAGAGATCAGGTCCAATCCCGTTTGGGCGGAGCCGTATCTTCTCTTCGCTCTGTTCGATCCTGCGGTCAGCAAGGGGAGGATCGTCTTTCTCCGCAAAGAGGTGGGCGTCAAGCTTTCTCCTTCCCTGGCTTCGCCCCAGCCGGTCGGTATAGAGGTCAGCTTCACGGCCTCGGCGACGGGATTCTACCGTCCACAGTTCGAGTTTTCCCTGGTCAGGGGAGAGGAGAGGACCGTCGTCCAGGCGGCATCGGAGCGGACGACCTGGGTCTGGTTCGCCGACAAAGAGGGAAGCTACACAATCAGCGTCAGGGCGAAAGACGAGAAACAATCCCAGGAGATGGAAATGTCGTATGAGATTACTAAGAATGATAAAGCGACCATTCGCTGAGAACGCTCGGAAGGGAGGCGAAGAATGAACCGAGAAGAGGCTCTCGCGCTCGTTAAAAAGCATCTCCAGAACAGGAATCTGGTCAAGCACTGCTTGGCCGTTGAGGCCTGCATGAAGGCCGTGGCGGCGAGGCTCGGACACCCTCCGGAACCATGGGGGCTGGCCGGAATCCTTCATGATCTCGACTACGAGCTGACCGAAAAGAGCCCGGAGCTCCACACCACCGAGACGGTCAAGATGCTCGAAAGGATGGGCATCCTCCCGGAGATCATCCACGCCATCCAGGCCCATGCGGCCAAGGTGACCTGCGAAAGCCCGATGGACTGGGCGATCTTTTCTATCGACCCGCTGACCGGGCTGATCATCGCCGCCACCTTGATGCATCCGACCAAGAAGCTCAAGGCGATCGACCTCGATTTTGTCAAGCGGCGCTACAAAGAAAAAAGCTTCGCCAGGGGCGCCAGAAGAGAGGAGATCGAGGAGTGCCGGAACCTCGGCCTGGACCTGGATGAATTCATCTCCATCTGTATCACGGCGATGCAGGGAATCGACCAGGAACTTGGGCTATAAATCGTCTGCCTCGCCCCTTGTCTCCCTTTTTTCTCCTTCTCATCCTTTTCATGGGGAAAGATGAGTAAAGGAAGAGCCCAAAAAACGATTATTCTACCGTCGCGCCTCTACTGTTTAAAGCCGTAGGCAAAACCATTTCCCTTGATTTTGACACGATGGTTTTCCTGTGTTATATGTCTTTTCAGCCATGAAAGTCGTAGCTGTCGTCGGCCCGGCCGGGAGTGGAAAAACGTCATTGATCGAGCAGCTTATCGCAGAATTGAAGAGACGCGGGCTTTCTGTGGCGGCTATCAAGCACTGTTCCCGAGGGTTCAGCCTTGACCAACAAGGCAAGGACAGCTGGCGATTTAGAGAAGCCGGTTCTGACGGCGTAGGACTGGTTTCTCCTAAGGAGGTCGCCATCGTTCAAAGGCGATCCGATACGGCTGAGGATCTCGTGCTGGCGACTTCTTATTTTAGGAACATGGATATTGTCTTTGTTGAAGGCCGCCACGCGGTCAAACATATCCCCAAGGTTGAACTCCTTCGGCAAGGGGTGGCCGAAAGAGTGACCACCCCCATCGAAGAGCTTGCCGCTGTTGTTTCTGATTTTGATGTCAATATCCCACGGCCAGTTTTTCATTTTAGCCAGATTAATGAGGTCGCCAATTTTTTAGAGAAAGATGCACAGATGGAGGAATCCCGGGTCGTTTTGCAGATCGATGGGGCAGTCATCCCTTTAAATCCTTTTGTCCAGAATATTTTTGAGAATATGCTTTTGGGAATGATGCGATCATTAAAAGACACTCAACCCAATCCGCAGAGTATCAGCTTGCACATCATCAGGAAAAATAAGGAAGATGAAAAATTATAAGAATTGGGTCTGGATATGGCTCTTTAGCTCTCTCTGGGGAAGCATTGAAGTGATGGGCGGAGAAGCCGTTTAAGGGAGGGATGCCCTCTTTCGAAATGGCCAAACAAGAATTTGAAAGAAAATTCTTCTCCAAGTTCGACCTAGAGATTCTCTCCATTCTGCGAAGTAGCACCGTTGGCATTGCCGGCGCGGGCGGCTTAGGATCCAATGCGGCAGTGTCTCTGGCCAGAGCCGGCGTCGGCACGCTGATCATCGCCGATTTTGACCGAGTCGAACCGTCTGACCTTAATCGACAATGCTATTTCATGGAGCAGGTCGGAAAACCCAAAGTCGAAGCCCTACTCGAGAACCTGAAAAGGATAAACCCTTATTCACAGTATAGGACCCACGATATCAGGATTGAGCCCGGCAATGTTGCGACAATTTTTGGGACTGCGGATATCTTGGTCGAGGGCTTTGATAAAGCTGAAATGAAACAAATGCTCGTCCATTCCTGGCTCTCACTTTTTCCTCAAAAGCCAATCATTGTTGCCTCGGGGCTAGCTGGAATAGGGAACAACGAGAAACTCCACACTCGGGAAATGGGAAATCTCTATATTTGCGGTGACGAAGAAACGGAATGCGAAGAATGTGTATCTCCCATGGCGCCTAGAGTGGGCATCGTTGCCAATATGCAGGCCAATCTGGCTTTGGAATTATTGGTCAAAATGAAGGGCAAAAAATCAAAGATATGATCAGGACGGAATGGAGAATGATATGTTCAAAGTGAACGAGTATTTTGACGGCAAAGTGAAATCCCTAGCCTTCCAGACTGCGGAAGGGCCGGCAACAATAGGAGTCATGGCCAAAGGCGAGTATGAATTTGGGACTTCAACAAAAGAAATCATGACTGTCATCACCGGGAAGATGACCGTGAGACTTCCCGGAAGTCAAGAATGGATAGAATACAAACCCAACGATACGTTTGTTGTCGAAGCCAATAAAAAATTTGATCTCAAGGTTGTCGAGGATACCTCCTACCTCTGCTTGTACAGGTGATAACTAGACATCGCGCTGCGTCCATTCTCCATCGATGAAGCGCCACATTCTGCCGGTGGGGTTTTTGTCTTGCAGCTCTTCAGGAAGGCGGTGGGGGCGGACATTATCGTAAGAGTAGAGTGCGGTAAAACGGAGGAAGGATACGGGGATTCCGATGGAAGTGAAGCCCGGATGGCCTGTCGCCGGATAAGGTCCGCCGTGGTTCATAGCCGGGGAGACTGCGACTCCGGTCGGCATCTTATCGTTGATAAGACGCCCTACTTTCAAGCGGAGTACCGGTTCGATTTTGTTATAAAGGTCATCATCTTTTTTGTGGCTCTCGCTGTAAATGGTGCCGGTGAGATTCCCTTCGAGAGATCCGATAATCTTCAGCATTTGCTCATTGTTTTTGGCAAAGACAACAAGAGAGACGCCTCCAAATGCCTCGATCTGCAGCTCTTCGGGATGGTCCAAAAATCGTTCTCCAGAAACGCGGAGAAGGGTATTTTCTAAGCGGTATCCGGGTCCATCCGGCTCCTTATTTCCCGTGACGATCTCTGCGCCGAGGAGGGCCATTCTGGCAATAGTTTCGCGCAGCCTGTCGAGGGTGTTTTGGCTCAGCAGAATACCTGGTGGAGACTGTCTGAAAAGGATGATGATGCAATCGAAAAATTCTTCGCTCTGTGGACTCTGTCTCAAAATCACCAGGCCGGGTTTTGTACAAAACTGGCCTGAGCCCATGGTGCAGGAGGTGAAAAGCTCTTTGGCAATCTGCTCAGAGCGTTCTTCAAGGGAACCCGGGAGGAGAATGACCGGGTTCAGACTCGACATCTCAAGATAGACGGGTTTACCCGCCTCATCAGCGGCTTTTTTGAGCCGCAACCCCGATAAACGGCTTCCCGTGAAAGCTGTTGCTCCAACCAGGGGGTGGGCAGCCAGCTTAAGGCCGTCCTCAGGCTCAAAGTGATAAAGGAGCTGGACGATTCCCGGAGGCAGGTTGTTTTCTCTTAGGACTTCCATGGCCATTTTAGCGAAGATTCTCGTCGTTCCGGGATGTCCTGGATGAGCTTTGGCGATGACCGGGTTTCCGGAAGCTAGCGCCGCAGCAAAGTCACCCCCGGCCACTGGATTAAACGCAAACGGAAAATTGCCGGGCCCGAAAATGACGACCGGGCCGCCAAGGGGTCCATGTTTGGAGCGGATGTTATTCTTTGTGTCAATTGTCGCCCGGCACCAAGAACGGTCGCGGCAGGCGGCCGCAGCCTGGCGCAACTGATCGGTCGTCCTGGGTAGCTCGACAGATCGGAGTCTGGGTTCCCCAGGCAGAGCTGTTTCGAGAGCGGCGATTTGGATCAAGGCTTCTCTTTGTTTTTCGATCTGATCGGCATAGGATTCTAAAAAACTAGCGATGGCATCGGGACGAAAGGAGCGGAACTCGGAAGCCGCCCTGCGCGAAGCCCGAAGGGCGCGATCGATATCGTCAAAACTCGAGACAGGGTAATTTTGATTGAGCCTTTTTCGGGTCGCTGGATTTGTCGCCGTAAAAGAGCCAACGGGAGCTTGCGCTTTTTGCCAGACGCCGTCAATGAGCACGGGTTGGACTTCCATAGAGTTCCTCCGCTTGCTTTTTTATGAATTATAACCAGGCTCATTTTGTATTGTCAATGAAAAGGCAAAGATGAATAATAGAGTCTGTTCTTTATTCAAGGAGTCCCGATGAGTCATTTCCTTGTTCTGGGTGCCGGAAAGATGGGGCTCGTCCTGGCCAAAGACCTGATTGAAAGCAGCCCCCAAAATAAAGTGACGCTGGTCGATATCAGTCGGCAGCAACTGGAGAAAGCCAGGAAGTTTGTCGCGAGCTCCAGGCTTGAGGTCTTAGAGAGGGATATGGAAAATGAAGGGCAGAGAAAAAGTGTCTGCAAGGGCAAAGATGTCATTATCAATGCACTTCTTCACAGACACAGCCTGCCCACTTTAGAGACGGCTATCCGCAGCGCCGTTCATTTTGTTGATCTGGCGGGCGAAGCCCCTTTAGCCCGGATGTCCTATGACCAAGAAGCAAAGGGCAACTGTGTCACTGTCATCTCGGGTATGGGTGTATCGCCCGGCATCACCAATGTCCTCGTCGGGAGGGCCGTCCATCTTCTTGATGAAACGGAAAGTGCTCTTATTTATTGTGGAGGGAATCCGGTCCATCCGCGGCCCCCTCTCTATTATAAGATTGTCTATGCTATTGATAGCCTTGTCAATTTTTATCAGAGGCCGGCCCTGATTATCAGACATGGCCAAGTTGAAGAAGTAGCTCCACTCTCAAGCATTGAACCCATCAGTTTCCCGCCTGATTTCCCCGACCTGGAATGCTTCTTCACGGATGGCTTGAGTTCATTGCTCCATACCATGAAAGGGAAGATACACGAAGACCTTTATGAGAAAACAGTTCGGCATCGAGGCCATGCTCAAGGATTCAGGACACTCCAAGAATGCGGCTTATTTACGACCGATCCAGTTCACATAGGAGACCAGCGCATAATCCCCCGGCAGGTTCTGGAGACACTCCTCGAAGAGAGGATGAAACTTGGGGAAGAAAAAGATGTAACCTTATTGCGAATCCTCGTTTCCGGGAAAAAGTCAGGAGTTGCGCAAACGCATGTTTTTGAGATGGTTGATTATAACGATTCAGAAAAAAAATACTCCTCTATGGCCAGAACGACGAGTTTTCCCGCATCGATTGCTGCCCAGATGATCGTTTCAGGCCGGATCTCAGCCAGAGGAATTGTCTTTCCAGAACGTGTTTTTAACCAGGAGCTGTTCCCTCTTTTTATGGAGGGCCTAAGAAAGAGGGGAGTCGCCATCTCGCATGAAATAACTCCTGGAAAATGAGAAGAGGGCTATTACCCGCCCGAATAGATGGGGCAGATGGCAATTCTGTCCCCATCTTCGAGCTCCTCATTTGGAGATATGGCTTTTCCGTTGCGAGTCATGATTTTTGGCCTATTTTCCTGGATGTTGACAAGAGAGAGGAGTTGGCCGGCGGTGCTTGGCTTTTCCAACTCGAATTCTTTTTCACTGAACCCCGCCTCATAGATGAAGGGGCCAATCACTTTGATTTTGACTTTTATCACTTCAATTTTACCCTAAAAATAAGGTTTTGCCTGAGAGCTATTCGAGCTTGGCGTATTTTTCGACTTCCGCGGCTTCTTTGTCCAGACCCAGACCGAGGGCTGTTTTCTTGGTCGGGATTCCGCGCTTGTCCCAACCCCGGATATCATAGAAAGAATCGAGCAGCTTCTCGTACTTGTCCCACTCAAGGATCTTGCCCGCGATCGGGCCTTCTTTGTCGGCATTGGAGGGATCGAACCAAGCTTTTGGAGGATAATCTCTTGTCCTGTCCCAGTTGGGGAATTCCCGCAGCCAGAAGAATTTCATCAGGGCATAGATCCTGTCGCTGACCTTGAAAAGGTCGGCGAGAGTCCAGTTCATACCCGTGATTTTGTTGAAGTAGTCGGCATAATGTTGAAGATCCCAGCCCAGCTCAATCCAGGGGAAGCGGCAGGCGACGATGAATTCGAATATCCCGCCGCGGATTCTCTGCAGTTCGATGACCTTTTGTGCCTTTTCCGGCCCGTAGGATTCGCGCGAGGTTTGGGTGATCTCAAACATGATCACCCAGGATTCTTTGTGATGAGCCCCGATCGGGCTTGTGGCGAAAGCCAGGGCCATGCCGGGAATGAACTTGCAGTTATAGGCCGAACATTCAAGCCCTTTAACCTGCATGGCGTAGTCCATCGTATCCTGGCCGATCTTTTGAGCCATTCTCATCGTCCCCTCGGCCAAGAAGTCACCCACTCCCTCCCGGTAGGCGGTCATCCTTAAGAGCTCTTTGGCACGTTCTGCGTCTCCGAATTTGAAGTTCCCTTCGATGGCACGGCGGTCGATAGCATCGGCATAAAAACCCAGAACAGCTCCGGCCGATATCGTATCCAACCCGTAATCATCGCAAAGATAGTTCAGGGACGCGACCTGGGGCAAATCAAAAATTTCGAGGTTGCTTCCCAGCATGCCGACGTTTTCATAATCCAGCTCGGATTCGCGGCCTTCGTGGTCATGAATGGCTATGCCGCAACGCATGGTGCAATTCGGACAACCATAGGTGGCGACACGGGCGTTGTTGAGTCGTTCACCGTCAATTTTCCAGGCGTCCTGGTGAGAAGTTTTCCTCATGTTTCTCACCGGCAAAGCGGCCACTTCATTACACCAAGAAAGCACTCCAGTTGTTCCCTGAACTGACCATCCGGTTTTCTTGTCTATCTCCCCGACTTTTCTTAAATCTTCTGCACCTAGCTTTTTCATTCCCGGAGGGTCGGCCATCGGGATGTCGTTCGACCCTTTGACGACGATCGCTTTGAGATTCTTTGAACCCATCACGGCACCGATTCCAGGACGGCCTCCAGCCCGGCCTTCCAGGCTCCGGATCACCGCGTAGAGCACTTTATTCTCACCACCCTGTCCGATGGTCAGGATTCCCGCGGCCTTCCCGTACTTTTTATAAAGCCAATTCATCGTCTCATAGGTGCCTTTTCCCCAGATTTCGCCGGCCGGCAATATTTCCACCCGATCGTTGATGATATTGAGATAGACTGGAGAACGGGCTTGTCCCTCGATAATCAGGCCATCATAGCCCGCCTTGCGAAGCTCGACCGTGACTCTTGTCCCCAGGTTTCCGTCCCCATAGCCTCCGGTGAGCGGAGATTTGGCAGCGACTACGGTTTTGCCGGTATTCGGGGCGGGAATTCCAGCGATCGGCCCCAAAGCAACGACCAATTTGTTCTCCGGGCCCAAGGCATCAATTCCGGGTTTGAGTTCGTCCCAGAGGATTTTTAGAGCAAATCCTCGCCCCCCGATCCATGTTTTGGCAAATTCTTCCGTAAAGGATTCTTTTTTTACGGATTCTGTGGATAAGTTTATTCTCAGCAAGTTGCCGGTCCAACCGTTCATTGATCTAGTCTCTCCTGATAGATTTTTTTACATAAATACTCCGTAATCCGATAACATAACCAGGTTTCTTAGTCAAGAAAAAAACCTTTCAGCAGCGACCTCAAGATAAGCCCGTTCCGATGATTTTCCATATGTATCCCATAGACAGAGAGCGAATTAGCGAAAATTGAGGCTTATTTTTGGAGCCAATCCTTCATTCGTGAGCTTGAACTCGGCCCGCATTGTGTGCTATAAAACCTGAATAAAGTTCCTCTCCCTCTGAAGAGGCTGAACGATTTCCAGGCAAAAACGTAGAAATAAGTAGGAGGATGATCATGGAAAAAAAGCTTTTCCGTTCCCAGACCCGGAAGATGCTCGGGGGGGTCTGCGGGGGACTGGGGTACTATTTTGATATCGATGTCACCCTCATCCGGCTGATCTTCGTCGCCATCACCCTGGTGACGGCGATCATTCCGATGATGATCTTCTACCTGATCGCCTGGATCATCATCCCCGCGGAGGAGCCGAAAGCCAGCGGGTGATTGACCTCCGGGCCTTTCTCAGATAAGAATGGTGAACCGGAGGAGGTCCGGTCCGGCAAGATGAGCAACGGAGATATTCCTTTCCGGCATATCGCGATCGAAGGGGCGCCGAAGTCCCAGAAGACCAAGCTGGCGCAGATCATGGGACCGCTCATGGGGGGCCGGGTCGTCCTCGACCGGGCGGAAAATCCCTGCCTGAAGGATTTCTATGACGAGAAGGAGGGAGCCTCTTTTCTCTCCCAGCTCGTCTTCCTGGTCAACCGCTATCACCAGCAGCTCCGGCTCTCCCAGAGGGACCTGTTCGAGGAGAGGATCATCTGCGATTACCTTTTCGAGAAGGATAAGATCTATGCCTACCAGACGCTCGGCGATGACGAACTGGTCGTCTACGAGCGTATCTACGGCATTCTGGCCGAGAGAATCCCCCGGCCGGACCTGGTCATCTATCTCCAGATATCCCTTCCCACTCTGCTCAAGCGGATCGCCAAGGACGGAAGCCCGATAGAGAAGAATATCTCCGAGAAATACCTGGGAGACCTGGTGGAAGCGTTCGATTATTTCTTCTTCAACTATCAGGCGACACCCCTGCTGGTCGTCAAGGCGGACGAGCTCGACCTGACGCGAGAAGAGGAGATCACCGATATCGTTGATAAACTCGCTCAGGTCAAAAAGGGCCCCTTGTTTTATGTGCCCCAGAGCTATGCTCAGAGGGACCTGCGGAAGAAATAGAAACTGGCCCGTGATATGAGATAGACTTTACCTCAATCCCGCGATCGAGGCGGGATGGGGAGAAAGGAACGAACATGTCTGAAAAAGCCGAACCCGCGGTAACCATACCGTATCTTCAAGGCAAGAAAGAAAGAGGGGAAAGGATCGTCGCCCTGACGGCCTACGATTATCCCTCCGCCCTGATCCTCGACCAATCCGGAGTCGATATCGTCCTGGTGGGCGATTCCCTGGGAATGGTGGTCTTGGGCTACGAGAACACTATCCCCGTGACCATGGACGAGATGATCCATCACACCAAGGCTGTGAGCCGGGCGGTGCGGCGGGCGCTGGTCATCGGCGACATGCCTTATTTTTCCTTCCATCAGACAGAGGAGGTGACCATCGCCAATGCCTCCCGATTCCTCAAAGAGGCCGGAGCCAGAGGAGTCAAGGTCGAAGGCGCCTCGGAGAAGAGGCTGAAGCTCATCGTGGCGATGATCGAGGCCGAGATTCCGGTCATGGGACATGTCGGCCTCACGCCGCAGTCCATCCATCACCTGGGGCAGTTCCGGGTCAGGGGAGGGGACGAAGAAGAGGCCAGGAAGATTATCGACGATGCCCGAAAACTGGAGCAGGCGGGTGTCTTCGCCGTCATCCTGGAGTGTGTCCCCAAGGAGCTGGCCGGAGCGATAACGAAGACTCTCAAGGTGCCGACCATCGGCATCGGGGCGGGACCGCTCTGTGACGGGCAGGTCCTCGTCTTCCATGACATGGTGGGGTATTCTACCGGGTATAACCCGAAGTTCGTCAAGAAATATGCCGATATGCAGTCGGTCATCAGTCGGGCTGTCAAGCAGTATGCCGACGAGGTCAGAGGAGGGATCTTCCCTGACGAAAGCCATGCCTACCATCCTAAGAAGAAGGCCAAGCCGTGAGAAAAATAGCGGCGGTCGAGGAGATGAGGGCGGCCGCGGGTGAAACAAAAAGGGGCGGCCAAACCATCGGTTTTGTCCCAACGATGGGTTACCTCCATGAGGGCCATCTGAGCCTGATCAAGAAAAGCCAGAGGAGCGCGCACACGACCGTGGTCAGCATTTTTGTCAACCCGCTCCAATTCGGCCCGCAGGAGGATTTCCGTCGATATCCCCGGGACCCCGATCGTGATGAGGCGCTGCTGGAGAAGGCAGGAGTCGATATCCTGTTTTGCCCCGGGGACCTCGATATGTATCCGGAAGGCTTCAGGACGACGGTGGAAGTGGCGGGTCTCCAGGACAAGCTCTGCGGCCGGTCCAGGCCCGGCCATTTCAAGGGAGTGGCGACGGTCGTCCTTAAGCTCTTCAATATCGTCCGGCCTGATTATGCTTTTTTTGGCCAGAAGGATGCCCAGCAGGCGATCATCCTCAAGCGGATGGCCGAGGACTTGAACCTGGAAGCGAAGATCGAAGTCCTGCCGACCATCCGAGAGCGCGACGGGCTGGCGATCAGCTCCCGCAACACTTACCTCAGTCCGGAGGAAAGGCGTTCCGCCACCGTCCTTTTCAGGAGTCTGGAGGAAGCCCGCCAGATGTTTGCCGGCGGTGAGAGGAGGGCCGGCCCCATTCGGGAGCTGATGTTGCGCACGATCAGCAGCGAACCGCTGGCCAAGGTCGATTATGTGGAGATCGTCGACCTCCGGACCATCGAGCCGGTCGACCGGATCGAGGGAGATGCCCTCGTCGCCATGGCTGTATTTATCGGCGCAACGAGGTTGATCGACAATACAATCTTTGAAGGGAAGAGAGAACAGCCATGAAAAGAATCATGCTCAAAACCAAGCTCCACCATGCCCGGGTGACCGAGACCAAAATCGATTACGAAGGCAGCCTGGCCCTCGACGA
The DNA here is from genome assembly GCA_035528895.1 of Candidatus Desulfaltia sp. Classification (GTDB taxonomy): domain Bacteria; phylum Acidobacteriota; class Aminicenantia; order Aminicenantales; family UBA8522; genus UBA8522. Next base: position 14,380 of record DATKXS010000022.1, on the reverse strand, counting down.
AGAGTTGATGCAAGCCGCCGATTTACGGGCCTTCGAGAAGGTCGAGGTTTACAATGTTTCAAACGGGGAGAGGTTCTCGACCTATCTTATCAAGGGGGAGATGGGCTCGAGAAAGGTCGGGGTTTACGGCGCTGCCGCCCACAAAGCCCGGGCCGGTGACAAGCTGATCGTGGCGTCCTATGTTGTCCTCGATGAGGAAGAAATCGACTTTTTCATGCCCAAGATCATGATCCTGGACGGTGATAATAGAATTGTCGAGATCAAATGAAGGCAGCGTCCCCGGGGAAAACCCGGGAGGAAAGGGATTCCCTACAAAAAAAGGGTGATCGTTCAATCGGAATAGTCAATAAACCTACAAGGAGGGCTTCGCTATGAAAAAAACATACGTCTTTCCCGTCGTCTGCTTATTCCTAGGGTTGTTGGCGATTCAGCAATGGGCGCAGGATGACTGCTCGAGCTTCCTGGTGACTAAAGGAGCCTCCAAAGACGGCGCCGTCATGATCACCTATACCTGTGACGGCGAGTTTCTGCCCCACCTTGAGCGCACTCCCGCCCAAGACCATGAGCCCGGCTCGACCATCCCCGTCATGGGAAGGGACGGCAAGGTTCGGGGTGAGGTCAAGCAGGTGGCCCATACCTATGCCGTCGTCGGTCTGATGAATGAATTCCAGCTCGCCATCGGTGAAACCACCTTTGGCGGCCGCAGCGAGCTCCGAAACCCGGACGGCCTTCTCCACTATTTCATGTTGATGAACCTGGCTCTGCAGCGAGCCAAGACAGCCCGGGAGGTGATCAAGGTGATGGCTCAGCTGGTCGAAGAGTACGGGTATGCGAGCACGGGAGAATCGTTTTCCATAGCCGATCCCAAGGAGGCCTGGATCATGGAGATGATTGGTCCGGGACCTGGCGGGAAGGGCGCCCACTGGGTGGCGCTCCGGATTCCGGATGGCTATGTGTCCGCCCATGCCAACATGTCCCGCATCGGGGAATTCCCTTTGAACGATCCCGAGAATTGCCTTTATTCGGCCAAGGTGATTTCTTTTGCAGAAGAAAAGGGATATTACAACAAAAAGTCGGGAAAGCCATTCAGTTTTCGGTATGCCTATGATCCTCCCAAACCTTCCTCGCTCAGGACCTGCGCCGCGCGTGTCTGGAGCATGTTTCGCCGGAGTGCACCCTCACAAAATCTGTCTCCGGATTTCCAGCGTGGCGTTCTGGACGCGAAGCCGTATCCGCTCTGGATCAAACCCGACCAGAAGCTCTCCCTGAAGGATGTGATGGATATTATGCGGGACCACTACGAGGGAACGGAGTTCGATATGACCAAGGGGATCGATGCAGGGCCCTTCGGATGTCCCGTCCGCTGCCGGGACCTCACTTGGGAACTGGATGGAGTCAACTACAGCTGGGAGCGTCCCATATCCACGCAGCAGACCGGCTTTTCGTTCATTTCCCAATCCAGAGACTGGCTCCCCGATGGCATCGGAGGGGTCTATTGGTACGGTGTGGACGATACGTACACGAGTTGCTATGTCCCTCTCTACTGCTGCATTCAGGATGTGCCCGAGCCGTTCACCGTCGGTGACCTGCAAAAATTTTCCTGGGATTCGGCCTGGTGGGTGTTCAATTTCGTGGCCAACTATGCCAACTTGAAATATTCGTACATGATCAAAGACATCCAAGAGGTCCAGTCAACGCTGGAAGGGCAAGCGCTCTCTCTCCAGCCGATTGTCGAGCAAACGGCGCTCGATCTTCAAAAGACAGATCCAAAGCTTCTGGTCCAGTATCTGACGAACTATTCGGTCGGCCAGGGGGAGCAGGTGGTCAGACGCTGGAGAGAGCTCGGAGAATACCTTCTGACCAAGTACAACGACGGCTACGTCAAGGACGAGAGGGGGCGTCCCCGTGGCGTGGGCTATCCCTCTGGATGGCTCATGGAAGTGCTGAAATCCAAACCCGGACAATTCAAGCTCCCGACCTGGGGGGAAGACAAAACAGAAGGCCGGCTCCAATGAAGCCTTGATGGATGCAGTATGACTTGGGGATGAGTTCAGATCTGACCGTCCGCGGGAAACGTTGCGGAGGACCGGCGCTCATTTTATAAGTCCCTTAAAAACGTTCCACATGGGGACTTTTTTCATGTATTCCTGATAACGTTCGCCGAATTTTCTGAGGTTGAGTTTGTCTTCGTTTTGGAGGCCATCCAAAAGCAAAATATCGCTCCTCCCGCTGAGGCTTCTGTCATTTTATCAAACTATTCAAGTGGCAGGGTACACTTTTTTGGCTCTCCGGCCGAACGATGCCTCATCGGATATTCGCTGTCCGGGACGGAAATTTGTAAGGGGAGAGGGGTCAAACAGCTGTTAATCCTCCGGCTGCTTTTAGGACGGCAGCGGGCGGCCTATTCTTTCCCGGCGGCCGCCCGTCCAAGGAAGTCCGCATCCTCCAGTTTGGCGACGAGGTCGTTCATGAACCGGGCCGCTTCGGCGCCGTCGATGACGCGGTGGTCGAACGACAGGCAGAGGGGGAGAGTCCTGATCGCCTTGACCTCACCGTTTTTCACGCGCACCCGGTCTTTGATTTTCAGCGTCGCCAGAATGGCGACCTCGGGATAGTTGATGATGGGTGTTGCCGCCTCGCCGCCGATTCCTCCGACATTGGTGATAGAAAAGGTCCCGCCCTTAAGGTCGGCGAGGTCCAGCGACCTCTTCTTGGCAGCCTCGGCCACGGTCTGGATCTCCCCGGCTAGGTCGAAGATCGATTTCTGGTCCACTCCCTTCACCACGGGGACGATCAACCCGTCGGGCACATCCACGGCGATCCCGAAATTGTAGTACTTCTTGACGATGATCTCTTCGTCCTCATCGTTGAGTGTCGCGTTGAGCAGGGGATGGTCTTTGATGGCGGCCAGAAGGGCTTTGACGATGAAGGGAAGATAGGTCAGCTTGACGCCCTTTTCCCCCGCTTGCGTTTTCAGGCTATCCCTGATCTTCACGAGTTCGGTGACATCGGCCTCGTCGAAGTGAGTGACGTGGGCGGCCGTCGAAACAGACTGGTGCATCCGCTTCGCCGTCGCCCGCCTGACTCCCCGCAGAGGAATCCTTTCCAATTCGCCATAGAAATCGAACTTCTCTTTGACCTTGAAAGCCAACTTCTTTTCCTCTGGAGCTGCTGCAGCCGCCTTAGCGGCCCGGACGTCCTCCTCGGTTATCCGACCTTGCGGGCCGGTCCCTCGGACGCTCTTGAGGTCCACTCGGAGCTCCAAAGCGAGCTTGCGGACCTTTGGAGTGGCCAGAACCTCCCGGATTTCTTCTCTGCTTTCAGGGACGATACCGACAACAGAAGGCCCTGTGGCCGGAGCCGGCTTTTCTGCCGTCTTCGCTTCTTCCGCTCCGTCGACGACCAATTCCCCCTTTTCGCCGATCGTCACCAGGACCTGTCCGACCTTGATGATGTCCTTTTCCCTGGTATGGATTCTAAGGATCGTTCCCTGGTAGGGAGAGGGCATTTCGACGACGGCCTTGTCGGTCTCGACCTCGGCCAGTGTCTGGTCCTCCTTGACTTCGTCGCCCTCTTTGACCAGCCAGCGAACGATCTCACCCTCGGTGATGCCTTCCCCGACATCGGGGAACTTGAATTGTTTGGCCATGATCACGACTCCATGATTTTCTTGATTCCGGCCGCAACCCGCTCGGGGCTGGGGTAGTAATAATCCTCGCCCTTCGCCAGGGGGACCGTGATGTCCTGTCCGGTGATGCGGAGGATGGGAGCTTTGAGCTGGAAGATGGCCTTCTCGGCCACGAAGGCGGCGATCTCGGCGCCCAGGCCGCAGGTCTTGGGCGCCTCGTGAACAACCAGCAGCCGGCCTGTCCGCTTGACCGATTCGAGGACGGTCTCCCGGTCGAGTGGCGCCAGGGTCCGTAGGTCGATGATCTCTGGGAAGAGGCCGTCCTTTTCGACCATCTCGGCAGCCTTCTGGGCGCCCGGGATCATCGCCCCCCAGGCCACGATGGTCACCCCCTCGCCCTCGCGCACGGTCTTCGCTTTGCCCAGCGGGACCTCATAGAGCTCGTCCGGCACTTCCTGGCGCCCCGCCCGGTAGAGCTTCGTCGGCTCGAGGAAGATGACCGGGTCGTCGTCTCTGATGGAGGCGAGGAGGAGGCCCATGGCATCGTAAGGTGTGGAGGGGACAACGACCTTCAGCCCGGGAATCTGGCAGAACAGTGCCTCGGTGCTTTCCGAGTGATGCTCTAGAGCCCGCACTCCGGCCCCGTACGGCGCCCGGATGACGAGGGGGACGGTGAAGCGGCCGCGCGAGCGGTTCCTTAGGCGGGCGGCATGGGAGATAATCTGGTTGAGGGCCAGGTAGATAAATCCCATGAATTGGATCTCGGCGATCGGCCGCAGCCCGGCGACGGCCATCCCGATCGAGGCGCCGACGAGCGTCGATTCGGCCAAAGGCGTGTCGATGACGCGCTCGGGGCCGAACTTCTCGAGCAGGCCTTCGGTCAGTCGGAAAACACCACCGTCGACGGCCACATCCTCGCCCAGGACGACGACCCTCGGGTCTCTCTCCATCTCCCGGTGCATCGCCTGATTGAGCGCCTGGACCATGTTGAGCATCATCTTTGCCCCGCCTTGAGGGATTCGCGAAGTTCGGACAGCTGCTCACTTAGATCCGGTGGCATCTCCTTGTAGGTGTAGATATAGAGGTCCTCAGGGCTGGGAGGCGGGGTGTCTTCCGCCTCGGCGATGGCTTTATTGATCCATGCATCGGCTTCTTTTTGGACCCGGCTCTCGAAAGATTCATCCCACAGATTCTTGGTCTTCAGGTAGAGCTTGAACCGTTCGAGCGGATCCCTTTTGGCCCATTCGCCGACTTCAGCCTCCGTTCGATACCGGGAGGCGTCGTCGGAGGTGGTGTGATTTCCCATGCGGTAGGTGAAAGCTTCGATGAGCGTGGGGGCTCCTCCGGCGCGGGCTTTCTCGAGCGCTTCTTTGGTCACCGCGTACATAGCCAGGACATCGTTTCCATCGACCACGATCCCGTCGAACCCGAAGGCGATGGCCTTTTGGGCGATCGTCTTGGCGGCGGTCTGTCGGCGGACGGGCGTGGAGATGGCATACTGGTTATTAAAACAAATGAAGACGTTCGGCGTCTGAAAAACTCCGGCAAAGTTCAGGGCTTCGCTAAAGTCGCCTTCCGAGGTGGCCCCGTCGCCGAAATAAGCGACGACGGCGGCGGCTTCCTTCCTGGACTTCATGGCCATGGCGCAGCCGACGGCATGGGGGAGGTGGGACCCGACCGGGACCGTGATGGTGAAGATGTTCAGGCCCGCGGGGATATGCATCCCTTCCTCGTTTCCCATCCAGTAGAGAAAGTAGTTCTTGAGGGGCAGGCCGAGCGTGACGTAAGTCCCCAGGTCGCGAAAATAGGGGAAGACCCAGTCTTTCGCCTGAATGGCGAAGGCCGAGCCGACCTGACAGGCTTCGTGGCCGAGGCTGGGCGCGAACGTCCCTATGCGGCCCTGGCGTTGCAGCTTCAAGGCCTTGAGGTCGGCGGCGCGGGTCGTGGCCATTAAGCTGTAGATTTTTTGGAGCTCAGGCCCGGGCAGTTTTGGCTCTCGCTCAGGGTTCGCCTGTCCGTTTTCCGCCAGGACCTGGAATCTTTCTCCCTTGAGAGGGTCGAATTTCCCGATCATCGGACGATCTCCTCAATTGAGAATAAAAAAACTGGAAGCCCAGCCGCGAATTCGCTGCCGGCCGAGGAAAGAACCCGTTTTATCAACCTTGATTGAGAACCCACTCTTTGAGCTTCTCGTAGGGCACCTCGCCGCAGAGGACGGCGCTCGTCTCGGGGTTGAAAAAGGTCGGCGTCCGCAGCTGGCCGCCGCACTTAGGGGCGATGACCGGGCGGTAGGACCTCATCAGGTCGGCGTTTTTCTCGTCATGCCAGACTTCGAGCTTCTCGAAGCTGATTTTTTCTTCTTTTTCCAGCCTGTCGACATGGGGCATCATGGCCCTGCAGTGGGGACACTCCCGGGCATGAAACATGATCAGTTTGCTCATTTCTTCCTCCTCACAAACAGCCCGCACCAGCATTCTCCGTCTTCTTTTCCTTTATAGGTCTCATGGATGATGAAGTTGCAGGGACAGACGAGCTTCAGGTCTTCGTTGAAATCCTTGGTTTGCAGGCGGCAGGGGCAGTACTTGAGGCCGTGGTTCTGCTCGTTGGCGAACATCCCATCGAAGAGCACATCGACCTTGGCCCTATCCGGGTTGACCTGGAACTCGTTCTTTTCGGCGAACCTCTCGATGGCCTGCCGGAACTCTGCCCTCGTCATAGTGGCCCGGGTCGGCCGGGTGATTCTTTCGGCCTCCTCGGAAGAGATCTCGACGTAGGCGTTCTTGACGAGACAGGTGGGACAGACCTCAGGCGGCTTGACTCCGTAATGGATGTCGTTGCAGACGTAACATCGCCAATACTTTTTCATCAGATCAGCATCGTTTCAGAAGATTAGAAGACGTACGGCGGGACGGTCAGACGGCCTTGGCCGCCTCCTGCTCGAGCTCCGATTTCCGCGTGCAGTAGTAGCCATTCTTGAGCCCCATGTCTTTATGGACGGGACACTTGGGGCAGTCGCAGCCTTTTTCCTGGGTGATCACCTTGCTCTGGCCGACGAGCGCGTGGCAGAACGTCTTTTCCGTCTCCTCGGGCACGTAGCTCGGGCAGGTCCGGCAGATGCACATCCCCTCGACCAATGCCAGCTTCTCTTCGAATTCGGCGATCATGGCCGCGGCTTCTTCATCGGTCTTGCCCATCTGCTCCATGAGGAGCTTCTTGATGGTGTCCTTCTGGTTCATCTCAACGACGGCTTCCTCGGCGTGTGCCGGAGCGACGGGTTCCGTGGCCGGGGCTTCTTCCTTTTTTTTGCAGGACGTGAGGCCGAAGTAGGCCAGGGCCATTCCCAACAGGCCGCAGCCGCTCTTCTCGACAAAATCCCTTCTCTTCATAGAGCCTCCTTCCAAAAAAAATAGCGCTTTAATATCTTACTATTCTTATCGGAGAATGTCTATATTTCCAGGAATTTTTCCGTTTTTAAAACCGCGCTTCTAGCACCCCTTTCGCCCCCCCGGCGATTTTCCCTATCCCGGGGGGAGAGGGAATGAGAGGGCTAGAGCGTTTTTAGATAGGCCATCAGGTCGGCTACTTCCTGACCGGTCAAGCCGACAAACGAGGGCATGCTCAAGGCCGGACGGATGAGTTGGAGCCGGATATTCTCCTCGGTCACCGCCTTGCCGCTGTGCGGAAGGAAGGGCATTTTGAACAAGCCCTTAAGCCCGGGCCCCAGCCGGCTGTCTTCCTTATCCGGGTAATGGCAGGAGGTGCACAACCGGGCGAACAAAGAGGACCCGCTTTCTACACTTCCATCGACACCCGGGGCCGGATTCAGGGTCGACGCAGCGGCGGGCGGGGAGATGGTCTTGCCGGGGACGGGCTCGGAAGCGGCCGCCCGGAGGAAAAAGTACCCCGCCATCGAGGACATGACGAGGGAAAGGACAAAGACCGTCAGGCCCAAGGCGGGCATCAGGCGGAGGAACTGCCGGTAGAAGCGGGCGATCGACAATTTCAAGAGGAACACGGCCAAAAGAAAAAGGCCGATGAACCCATGAATAACGGCCCTAAAGGGGAGCGAATCCCCTTGCCGGACCACGATGCTGATTCCCAGAGCACCCAAACCGAGGAGAAGCAGGGCAAAAAAATATCCAGTCACCCGGTGGAATTGACGCAGCCGCTCGGGGCTCGTCTTTTTTTCCACCCGTCCCATCAGGGTCAGCATGGAAAGGGCGGCAGACAGAGCAAAGACAAGAAAGATCACCGCGATGATGGATTTCACAAGATAGACCGTCATTTTCTTCTATCTTTGTCCATTCCGTCTCGGCATCGAGACGGCCGCGGTCGCCGGCTCAAAGCCGCTCAATCGAGGTTATAGTTGGGGGCTTCCTTGGTGATCATGACGTCGTGAACGTGGCTCTCACGCAGGCCGGCCGGAGTGATCTTGATGAATTTCGCCTTTTTCTGGAGTTCTTCGATACTGGCGCAGCCGGCGTAGCCCATACCGGCCTTGAGGCCGCCCACCATCATCTGGATGATCCGGGCCGCGCTCCCCTTGAAGGGGACCCGGCCTTCGATGCCCTCGGGCACGAGCTTGCTCTCGCTCAGGGGCGAATCCTGAAAGTAGCGGTCGCGGCTCCCTTCTTTCATCGCCTCGATCGATCCCATGCCGCGGTAGGTCTTGTAGGAACGGCCCTGATAAATCACGCTCTCGCCGGGCGATTCGTCGGTCGCAGCAAGCAGGTTCCCGAGCATCACCGTGCTGGCACCTGCGGCGATGGCCTTGGTGATGTCGCCGGAGAACTTGATCCCTCCGTCCGCGACCACAGGGATCCCCAGGGGATTGGCGACCTTGTAAACGTCGGCCACCGCGGTGATCTGGGGCACGCCTGCCCCGGTGACGACCCGGGTGGTGCAGATCGAGCCCGGCCCGACTCCGACTTTAACGGCGTTCACCCCGAGGGCGATCAGGTCTTCTGCCGCCTCGGCCGTCCCGATATTGCCGGCGATGAGTTCCTGCCTGGGATACTCCGCCCGCAGACTCTTGACCGTATCCAGGACCCGTTGAGAATGGCCGTGAGCCGTGTCCACGATCAGGACATCCACCTTGGCCTGGATGAGCGCCGCGGCCCGCTCCATGGTGTCCGCGCCGACGCCGACGGCTGCACCAACACGCAGGCGGCCGAAATCATCCTTGGCAGCGCAGGGATACTGGATGCGCTTGAGGATGTCTTTGTAGGTGATCAACCCTTTGAGATGAAAATTCTCGTCGACCATCAAGATCTTCTCTATCTTGTGTTTGTGAAAGAGAGTTTCGGCCTCTTCGAGTGAAGTCCCGAGGGGGACGGTGACCAGCTCCTTGGTCATGACCTTCTCGACCGCCAGGTTGAGACGGGTCTCGAAGCGGATGTCCCGATTGGTGATGATCCCCAGAAGCTTGTTGTTCTCATCGGTTATGGGGAGGCCGGAGATCTTGTACTTATGCATCAGCTCGATCACTTTGTAGATCTTTTCCTGCGGCCTGACCGTGATCGGGTCGACGACCATGCCGCTCTCGTGGCGCTTCACCTTGTCGACTTCTTCGGCCTGGATGGCGACTGGCATGTTTCGGTGGATGATCCCAATCCCCCCTTGCTGGGCGAGAGAGATGGCCATCCGGGATTCGGTAACCGTGTCCATGGCCGCGCTGACGAGGGGAATTTGGAGAACGATGTTCTGGCTCAACCGCGCTGTTACGTCGGCGTCTGCCGGAATGACGGTCGATTTGGCGGGAAGGATCAAAACGTCATCGAAAGTCAGGCCTTCCTTGATTTTCGCCTCCAGCATGTTTCCTCCTTCAGCGACCCTTGTGTTTTTTCCTTCCCTTGGGGATCAAAGACCGGGCCTGGCGTCCCCGCGGAGCGGGCCCTCCCTGGGGCTGTTGGTAGTAGAGAGGCTGCTGTTTCCTCTGCTGGGGAAGCTCTTCCTGGACGACGGGCTGGATGAGGAAAAGGTAGCGAACGGATTCCTCCTCTATCCGGTCCATCATGGCCTGGAACATATCGTAGCTTTCTTTCTTGTACTCGACGAGCGGGTCGCGCTGTCCGTAGCCGCGCAGGCCGATGCCCTCTTTGAGATAATCCATGCCCTGCAGATGGTCTTTCCACTGGGAATCGATGACCTGGAGCATGATGATGCGTTCGAATTCACGCATCCGGGCGGGAGTCAGGATCCTCTCTTTCTCTTCATAGGCGGCGTTGAGCGTGGCCAGCATCTTCTCCCGCAGCTCATCGTGAGTGAGAGTCCCCCAGTCGAACCGCAAGTCGTCCAGGTTGATACCGAACTGAGTTCCCAGGGCCTGTTTCAAGGCCTCGACGTCCCAGTCCTCGGAATCTTTTTCCTTGTTGGCGTAGCTGTCCAGGTGCCATTCGACCAACGTCCCGATCAGTTCCTGGACGTAGGATTTCATGTCCTTGCCCTCGAGGATTTCCTTGCGCATCTTATAGATAGTCTCGCGCTGCTTGTTCATGACGTCGTCGTACTCGAGGAGGTGCTTGCGGATGCTGAAGTTCTGGCCTTCCACCTGGCGCTGGGCTCTCTCGATGGCCCGGCTGACCATCTTATGTTCGATGGGGACGCCTTCGCTCATGCCGATGCGAGCCATCAACCCCGAGATCCGCTCGCTGCCGAAGATCCGCATCAGGTCGTCCTCAAGGGAAAGATAGAAGCGGGAAGAGCCGGGGTCTCCCTGCCGGCCGGCCCGACCGCGGAGCTGGTTATCGATCCGGCGCGCCTCGTGCCGTTCCGTGCCGAGGATATGGAGTCCGCCCATCCCAATGACCTTGTTATGTTCGTCTTCGGTGACCCTCATGGCATCGGCCAGGGCCTTTTCCCATTGCTCCTGGGTGGCCTTGAGCGGGTCGAGGCCCGATTTTCGGAGTTGCTCCCGGCCCAGGAAATCGGGAAAGCCGCCGAGCAGGATGTCCACCCCGCGGCCGGCCATGTTGGTGGCGATGGTCACCGCGCCGACCCGGCCGGCCTGGGCGATGATGGTGGCTTCCATCTCGTGGTACTTGGCGTTGAGAACGACGTGCTTCAGACCCTTGCGCCGGAGCAGAGTGCTCAGGTGTTCGGACTTCTCGATGGAAACCGTCCCTACGAGGACGGGCCTCCCCATTTTGTTCAACTCGACGATCTCGTCGAGGACGGCCTCCCATTTTTCCCCGGACGACCGGAAGATCACATCGGGGTGTTCGGTCCGGATGAGCGTCTTGTTGGGGGGGATCTCGACGACGTCCAGCTTGTAGATGTGGTGGAATTCGGTGGCCTCGGTGACGGCCGTGCCGGTCATGCCGGCGAGTTTCTCGTACATACGGAAGTAGTTCTGGAAGGTGATCGAAGCCAGGGTCTGGTATTCCTCTTCGACCCGGACTTTTTCCTTGGCCTCGAGGGCCTGGTGCAAACCGTCGCTGTACCGCCGCCCCGGCATCAGGCGGCCGGTGAACTCGTCGACGATGACGACCTTGCCGTCCTGGATCATGTAGTCCACGTCGCGCTTGAAAAGGTGGTGGGCTTTGAGGGACTGATTGATGTGGTGGACGAGGTCCATGTTGGTCAGGTCGTAAAGGTTGGTGACCTTGAGAAAGCTCTCCGCCTCAGTGACACCGTCCTCCTGGATGGAGACGGTCCGCGTCTTCTCGTCGACCTTGAAATGCTTCTCCGGGCGCAGCCGGCGTATGAGGTTGTCAACCTTATAGTAAAGGGCCGTTGATTCCTCGGTCGGCCCGGAGATGATGAGGGGTGTACGGGCCTCGTCGATGAGGATGCTGTCCACCTCGTCGACGATGGCGTAGTGGTGTTTTTTCTGGACGAGGTCGGAGAGCCGGAACTTCATGTTGTCCCGGAGGTAGTCGAATCCAAATTCGTTGTTCGTCCCGCAAGTGATGTCGCAGTTATAGGCGTGCTTACGGTCGGCATCGTTCATCTCGTGCTGGATCGTCCCCACCGAGAGGCCGAGGAAATTATAGATGGGGCCCATCCATTCCGTGTCGCGCTTAGCCAAATAGTCGTTGACGGTGACGATGTGGACGCCCCTGCCTCCGAGGGCGTTGAGATAGGCGGGGAGGGTGGCGACCAGGGTTTTCCCTTCGCCCGTCTTCATCTCGGCGATCTTGCCCTGGTGAAGGACGATCCCACCGATAAGCTGGACATCGAAATGGCGCATCCGGACGGTCCGGAGGGCGACCTCGCGGACGACGGCGAAGGCTTCGATCAGAATATCGTCCAGACCGGCTCCCTGTTTCAAATGCTCTCTAAATTCTCCTGTTTTGGCCCGGAGCTCAGCATCGGAGAGGGCCTGGATGCGGGGTTCGAGTTGGCAGATAGCGGCGGCGAGCGGCTGCAGCTTCTTCAGGTCCCGTTCATTCTTGGTCCCGAAGATTTTGGTGATAAGCCACTTTACCATTTTCTATTTATTATCAGAAACTTGCCTATCTGTCAATTTGGGGAGGGCCTGCGTCATGAAAGTGGGGGTAGCAATTTGGGGACATCCCCCGAAGGGACACCCTTTGAAGGGTGTTCCCTTGGGGAACGTCCCCACTATTTTACCGCTCTTTTATTTCTTCCCCAGGAGCTCGTCTACGAGCGCGGTGGCCTCATAGACCTTGAGCAGCGCCTCGATGATGCCCTGGCCGTGAACCATGACCGAGCGGGGGATGTCCTCCGTGTAGACGAAGTTGTTGGGAAGGGACTGGATGTTGCCGTCGAACAGGACGCCCACTACCTCACCGTTGCGGTTGACCACCGGGGAACCCGAATTGCCGCCGATGGAATCCACGGTGGCCACGAAATTGAGGGGTAAGGACAGCTTGAGGGCCGATTTTTTCTGGAGGAAACTCGGGGCCAGCTCGTAGGGGGGCTGGTTGCCGTTCTTTTCGGACTTCTCGTAGAGCCCCTTGAAGGTCGTCTGGAAGGGGACTTTCTGCCCGTTCTCGACATATCCCTTGACAACGCCGAAACTCAGTCGCGGCGTGCCAGTGGCGTCCGGCGGAACCGATGTCCCCTTGAGCTTGAAAAGCGCCCGGGCGAGCAGGGCGCCGTTGCGGGCCTCGACCGAGGTCACCTCATTTTCATAGCGCGCCCGCAGGCCTCTGGAAACCGGGTCAACGAGCAAGGCCAGCTTGATCATCGGATCAAGGGAGAGGTAAATCTCTTCGGGCTTGGCCTGCATATATTTTTTCCGGACCTCGATGTCTTTGAGCTTGGTCTTGCCGATCAATTCCCCGGCGACGTCCTGCGGCGAGCGGGTGGCTAAAAGGCACTTCACTTCCCACGAGGTCTCCATGTCCTCACGGAGCTGGGCGAGCGAGTCGGCCAGCTTGACCACCTCGAACTCATCGTAGATGGGAGCGGGGGAGAGGAGGGAGCGCTCGAGCGAGGACAAGTTGGAATCCCTGTACTCCCGGAGGCGCTCGTCATTGGGCTTGGATTTTTCCACCGCCAGGCGCACGAGCGACCGGGCGATCCTGAAATAGTTGGTGTTGAACCCCGTCCCTCTTTCGAAATAGGCATAGGGCTTATAAAAAGAAGCGTAGCTCTTCTGTGCCTCGGCGATCTCATCCCAGGCCCGGCCGAATTCCTCGGCCATCGCCGGGTCCTTCCCGAGCTCATCCCGGAACGCCCGTTCCTCCTGAGCCTTTTTCTCCGTCAGTTTTGGATCGAGGAGGCCCGATTGATAGCCGCCGATAGCCTTGAGGCTGTTCTCGATGCCGAAGAGCGTGCGCAGGGCGATCCGGGATTCCTCTGGCCCTTTTTTGCTGTACTCGGCGAGCAAGGCCCGGCGCCGGCTGTTAGTCCCGATCATGAACGGGTAGCCGACATCGCGCAGAAACTCGAGCTGGGAGAGGGTCAGGAGGCGGCCGGTCGACCCCGGATTGCCGGAGGCGAAGACGAGGTCGCCTTCTTTGACCGGCTGAGTCGCCCAGCGAAGAAAATGCGAGGTCTGGAGAGGCTGATCGTTCTCATAGACCCGGAAGAAGGTGATGTCGAGGTCGTAGCGCGGGTAGGTAAAATTGTCGGGATCCCCCCCGAAAAATGCCATCGCGTACTCTGGCGCGAAAACAAGCCGGATATCGGTATAGACCTTGTACTTGTAGAGGTGATAGAGGCCGCCGGCGTAGAGGCTGACCACCTGACAGCGCAGGCCGGTTTGCTCGGAGGAGTCTTTTTCGAGCGAGGCGATGAATTTCTCCCGGGCGGCGGCCGCCTCGGCCGGATTTTGGCCGGATTCTTCGGCGGCTCTGACGCGCTCGGTGACATCCTCGATTCCCTGAAGGACCAGGAATTCCATCCCCGGGCACTTGAGTTCTTCCTCCCGGGTCCGGGCATAGAAACCCGTCTTCATCAGGTCGCGCTCCTTGGTGCTGAGGTTCTGGATCGCTCCAGCCCCGACGTGGTGGTTGGTAAAGACGAGGCCGTCTCCCGAAACGAAGGATGCCGAAGCGCCGCCCAGCCGGATGGAGGAAAGCTGCAGGTGGTTCAACCACTCCAGCTCGGGGGTGAATTTATACCTGGCTTTGAGCAGTTCCGTGGGGGGCATATTGAAAAGCCACAGCCCCTCGTCGGGAAACATGGGCAGGAGGAAGATCAGCAGAAGGAGGGAAATCAAAGCCGTTCTTTTAATGGTTTGCATGGGGCCTCCTGGATGAGTCTGAGAAAACGCCATCTTAGCATAATCGTTGGGCCGGCGGAAGCGCAGTTGATTTTCTCGCGGGCTTGAGTTAGCAT
>DATKXS010000021.1:0-12770 GCA_035528895.1 Candidatus Desulfaltia sp. | reverse complement strand
GCAAGTCAACAAGTTATAACGATTTGAACTTTTTTAGAGGTTGAGGATGCCAGGAAGAGGCTGGCGGGGCTGAAGGGCAAGGAATAACGTAGCTCGTCGGGCTCATAACCCGGAGGTCGTTGGTTCAAATCCAACCCCCGCTACCACCACTTCTTTCCATATCAATCCAAGATAGCCGCTTTCGGTCGAAGCCTTATTCAAACTCAAAGTTGCAAAGGAATGCCATTCAAGATAATAATCAGGGCGTGAATTCCAGGTCGAATTTTCCAACCTTTTGAGGAGGGCCGCTTTGAGACAAAAAACAAAAGTTCTGCACACTCTGCTCATATTTGTGCTGGTTCTGGTTTTTCCCGGATTATTGACTCAAATCGCTGAAGGCCAAAGAAAGGTCACGTCTCCCGATGAGTTTTTTGGATTCCAGCTCGGCAGCGACAGAAAAATCGCCCGCTGGGACAAAATCGTCGACTACTACAACCTTTTGGAGAGCGAGAGCGGCAAGATAAAAGTTGTCAACATGGGGCCGTCCACCATGGGCCATCCTTTTCTTCTGGTCATCATTTCCTCTGAGGGGAATTTGTCCAACCTCGACCGTCTCCAAGCTGTGAATGCCAAGCTGAGCGACCCGCGGGGAGTAGCGGAAACTGAAATAAAAGCTCTCATTAAAGAGGGCAAGGCGGTCATCTGCCAGTCCATGAGTCTTCACGCCACAGAGATCGGCGGCACCCAGATGGCCCCCGAACTGGCCTATGATCTCCTGTCCAGGGAAGATGAAGAGACGCAGCGAATCCTGGATAACGTAATCTTTCTCCTGATCCCCAGCTTCAACCCCGACGGCCAAATCATGGTCACCGACTGGTACAACAAGAACCTGGGCACTGAGTACGAGGGCGGGGGGCTTCCCTGGCTGTATCACAAGTATGCCGGCCACGACAACAACCGGGACGGAGACTTCCTCAACCTGGTCGAGTCGGCGTATGCGGCCAAGATCATGTACAGGGATTGGGTTCCCCAGGCTTACATCGACCATCACCATATGGGAAGCTACGGCGCCAGGCTCTATATTCCCCCTTATTGCGACCCGATCCGCCCTTATGCCGATCCGCTCATCTGGCGGGAGATGAGCTGGTACGGAGCTCATATAGCCTATAAATTGGAGGAAAACGGCAAGTCCGGCATCCTCAACGCTGCCCAGTTTCCAGGCTGGGGCCATTTTGGCTGGCACTGGATCACTCCCTTCCATAACATCGCGGGCATGCTCACCGAATCGGCCAGTGCCAATCTGGCGACTCCCATCTACATCCACCCCGAACAGCTCGAGGGAGGATCCCGACTGTTCCCGGAATACAAAGCCCAAACCACCTTTCCTCATCCTTGGCCGGGGGGATGGTGGAGGCTGCGGGATGTCGTCGAACAAAAAAAGATCTCGGCCTGGGCTCTTCTGGACCTCGCGGCCCGGAACAAGGAGACCGTCCTCTGGAACGCCTACTTGAAAGCCAAACGACAGACAGACCGCGGCGCTCAGGGAAAGCCCAAGGCTTACGTTATCCCTATCAACCAGCATGATCCCCTGACTGTGATCAAGATGATCAATACGCTGCTCCTGTCCGGGGTCGAGATCAAACAGGCCAAGAAGGCCCTGCTAATCGGTAATGCATACTACCCAGAAGGCTCTTTCGTCATCTCACTGGCCCAGCCAAAGATGGGTTTGATCAGAAATTTGCTCGGGAAGACCTTCTATCCTGATAATTATTGGACACGGGACAAGGAGGATGGCGATCCGCTCCGGCCTTATGACTTGGCAACCCACACCATGAACGAGTTCATGGGTGTCCGGGTCGATCCGATCGATGAGGTCGCTGAAGGCGACTTCCAGATTCTTTCAGGTCAAGTTCCCATTTCAGGGCAGGTCGAGGCTGGGGGAGTCGGCTATATGCTGGACGGCCGTCTGAACGCAAGCTTCAAGGCCGTAAACTTGCTCCTTGAGAAGGGCATTGAGGTGAAGAGATTGGATCAGCCGGCGTTAGACCTTCGTCCGGGGGATTTCATCGTTTCCGGCGGCCCGCCAGAGGCGCTCAAGGAAATTGCGGAGAAAACCGGTGTTGACTTCAAAGCGCTGAAATCTGAGATCGAAGAGGGAATCCATGAGGTGAAGAAATCCCGCATCGGGATGTATCAACGCTACTATGGAGGCAATATGGACGAGGGCTGGACGCGCCTGCTCCTCGAGATGTTCGCCTTCCCCTATGGATCCCTTATGGACGCCGAGATCAAAAAGGGAAACCTCCGGTCTCGCTATGACGTCATCGTTCTCCCCGACGATTCACCGGAAATGATTATGGGAGAAATCCCCGAAAGATACAGACGCTTTTTATCCTCCATTCCACCTGAATATCGGAGCGGCATCGGCAAGGAAGGTGTGGAGGCGCTCAAGGATTTTGTAGAGAAGGGGGGAACGCTGGTCACGCTTGGGGAAGCCTGCGGATTCGCCATCGATCAGTTTGCCCTGCATGTCCGAAACATCGTTGGAGACCTGCCCTCCAAGGAATTCTTCTGTCCGGGATCAACGCTCAAAGTGAATTTCGACAACACTCATCCTCTGGCCTATGGCATGCCGTCGGAGGGATTCATAGTTTTTAGCTCCAGCCAGGCCTTTGATATCCTGCCGGGTCAAAACAATGAAATGTATGCGACCGTTGTCCGCTATCAAGAGAGAGATCTCCTGCAAAGCGGTTGGCTCATCGGCGAAAAGCACCTCTCAAACAAACCGGCCATGGTCACAGCCAAACATGGTCAAGGCCAGGTGATCCTCATCGGATTCCGGACCCAGAACCGCTGCCAGACCCACGGCACCTTCAAACTTCTCTTTAACGCTTTGATGCGCTGATGCCGGGCGTTGGACCGAAAAATCCAGATTGACATCTCCGCTGCTGATTTTGATAATGGATTTCCATGGCCCAAACAAGAAGGGAGAATAACGTGAGTATTGCTAAAAAGACGAAGTCAAAATGGATTCTTGCGCTCTTCGCTCTGGTCTTGTCCATTGGTCTTTTTTCCCTCTCGCTGCGACTCCGCCCGCAGTCCGATCCCTGGAACGAGCCCGAGGCCGGCTGCACAAGCATCATGGCCGGACGCCTGGCCACGACCGACGGGTCGGTGATCACCGCCCACACCTGCGACGGGAACTACAGGCAGTGGGTCAATATCATACCTGCCGCCCAGCATTACGAGGGAGGAACAACGAAGGTCTACCGGGGCAAGATGCACACCGAGACCTCCACCGACCTCCGGGACATCACCGAGAAAGGCGAGGTCCCCGATGTCAAGGAAACATATGCTTTCCTGAACACGGCCTATCCCTGCTTGAACGAGCATCAGCTGGCCATCGGCGAAACGACGATCGGCGGCAAACGGGAGCTCTTCAACAGCGCCGGAATGTTCATGATCGAGGAGATCGAAAGGCTCATGCTCGAGCGCTGCACCAACGCCCGCGAGGCCATCCAGCTGGCCGGCCGGCTGGTCAAGGAATACGGTTACGGCGACTGGGGAGAATGCATCACCATTGCCGATAAAAAAGAGGTCTGGCAGTTCGAGATCTTCGGCACCGGTCTCCGGGAGAAGAGCGCCATCTGGGCGGCCGCCCGCATCCCCGATGACCATATCGGCATATCGGCCAACATCCCGCGGATCGGTGAACTCAACCTCGACGACCCGGATCACTACATGGCTTCAGATAATGTCATCTCGTTCGCCGTCGAGAAGGGATGGTGGGATCCCAAGAGCGACGAGCCATTCAAGTTCTGGAAGGCTTACAGCGGGCAGAAGCCGTTTTCGACCCGCGAATACTACGTCCTCAGCCGTCTCGCCCCCTCCTTGAACCTGAATATGGAAGCCGAGGAGCTTCCTTTCTCGGTCAAACCGGACCAGAAGGTCGCGGTTCGCGACATCCTGAAGATGTACCGGGAAACCTACGAGGGGACAGACCTGGACATGACCAAGAACTTGCTCGTCGAGGACCGGAGAAGCGGAGGGACGGCCAAGAGCCCCCTGGCCAATCCCTGGATGTCGAGGGACATGTTCACGCTCCTCAATACCCTCAAGCCCGGCGTCATCGAGCGGGCCCGGACGATCGCCATCGCCGGCTGCGCCTATGCCACCGTCCTCCAGTGTCGCGGCTGGCTGCCCGACCCGGTCGGCGGGATCTGCTGGTTCGCTTTCGACAATCCCGCCCAGAGCGCCCGCATCCCGATCTTCTCGGGAGTCACCGAACTTCCGCCAAGCTTTGAGATCTGCGCCCAGCACCGCTTCCGGACCGATTCGGCGGCCTGGGCCTTCCGGCGGGCCAACCGCTTGGCCACGGTCCGCTGGGGCGCTACCAAGGACACCATGGCCGCGATCATTAAAGAATTCGAGGACAAGGCCTTCGAGGACCTGGCCTATTTAGAGAAGCGGGCGGTCGAGCTCTACGGAAAAGGGGATGATCCCGAGAGCATCAAGAAGACCAAGGAATTCCTCACCAAGTACACCAACGACTTCGCCCGCGCCGCCATGAGCAAGTACTGGGAGCTCGGGGACACATTCTGGACGATGTTCTCCCGGGGTTTCTAAGCCGGGATCAACCGGTTTTTTCCCTTTCCGAGGCGGCCTCCGGCGACTCAATTCAAGGTCACAGGGATCCTTGTCTTTTTTCAACTTTCTTCTGTCTGCGGCGACTAAATTTGTGGAGAAACAGCCATGTGGCCAAAAATGACATCGCCAAATGATCAACAGGCACTGGCGTCCTATTCCGGTAACGGCTGGCGGATTCTGGTGGTCGAGGACGAGGCCATCATCGCCATGGATATCCAGAACATTCTGAAGAAAATCGGTTACTCCAGCGCCGAGGTGGTCCACTCGGGTGAGGAGTCCATCCAGAAGGTGGCCTCAGGGCGTCCGCATCTCGTCCTCATGGACATCAAGCTGAAAGGTTGCCTTGACGGCATCCAGGCCGCCCATCAGATCTTCCATCAGTACAACGTTCCCGTGGTCTATATCACGGCCTACGGCGATGAAAACACCCTGCAAAGGGCCAACGGGACGGCCCGTTTCGGTTACATTACCAAGCCGTTCGAGGAGAACGAGCTGGAAACGACCATCCAAGGCGCCCTTCAAAAGGCATATATTTAAGCCTCTCAAGAATCGTTTGTCACCTCAGAATGAAGCCATGGCGGAGGGGATCTGAGGGGTCGATCAAAAACTCGTTCCGGCCCGTGATGGCAGCGCTTCCAATCACCTTCGGGATAACGGCATCATAGGGGCCAAACCGTGTCATCGCCTCGATACAACCTGTAAAGCAGGTCCCGAGGATGCTTTCCACGATGAAAGGCCGGCCTTTTTCGAGCTCTCCCCGGGCGAAAAGAAGCGCCGCTCTGCCGCTGACCCCGGTCCCCGTAGGGCTACGGTCCACCTCACCCTCGGCGAAGACACAGACGTGCCGGCTGTGATGCGCCGGGTCTGAAGGCTCGCCGACGAAGATCGTCCCGTATAGAAACCCAAGATCGGGCTCCAAGGGGTGGTGGATGGGAATCGTCTCCTGGACGGCCCGTTTCACCCTCATTCCCAGGTCGATCAAGCGGCGGAACTCCCCGGGGACCAGGCGAAGGTCCAGGCTCTTGGCCGAACAGAACGCATAGAATGCCCCCCCGAAAGCTATGTCCACCTCGACTTGGCCAAGTCCGGGGACATCGACCGCCTTACCCAGAGCATAAGCAAAGGAGGGGACGTTGAGGAAGGAGACTTCCCGGACCCGACCGTTCTCGACTTTCGCCTGCGCCGTCACCAGCCCGGCCGGCGTATCGATCCCGAGGACGGGCTCATCCTCTTTAAGCATGATCATCCCCGTTTCTATAGCGACCGTGACGAAGGCGATGATGCCGTGTCCGCACATGGTGCTGAATCCCTCGTTGTGGAGGAAAAGGACACCGAGGTGGCTTCCCGGAGAGACAGGTTCCGTCGGTATGCAGCCGTACATATCGGCATGGCCCCTCGGTTCCCAAAGCAGGGCGGTGCGCAGGTGATCGAGGTTCTCCCTTGCATACCGCCGTTTCTCCAGGATGCTTTTTCCCGGGATAGGGGGGAGGCCGGCTATTATGATGCGAAGCGGCTCTCCGGCCGCGTGCGCATCAATGGTCTCGATGATCGTCCATCCGGACGGCGGGCTCCAGGTCGGTTTCATATCATTCCTCCCGGCCAGATTCTAGGATAGATCGATTGCTGATTCAACGAAAAAAAGGCTTGACAAAAAAGAATAATATTAATATATTACATATCAGAACAATATAAGGAAAAATTAATGGCAGAAAAGCCGCTCATTACCATCAAATCCCTGAAGGAACAGGTCTATGAATACCTCCGGGAACAGCTCCGTACCGGGAAGATCCTCCCCGGATCTGTCATCAACCTGGACGAGACCAGTCGAAAGCTCGGCGTCAGCCGGACGCCCCTCCGGGACGCCCTCTTGCAGTTGGAGATGGAAGGTTTTGTCACCATCCAGGCGCGCCGGGGCGTTGTCGTCAATAGTCTGTCCCTCCAGGATATTAAAGATTGCTATGAGGTCATCGGCGCCCTGGAGAGCACGGCCCTCTGGCACGCTTTCTCCAAGATCGGTGAAGCTGAAGTCAAGGCCATGGAAGATCTGGTCGAGGGGATGAAAAGGGCCATCCAGGCCGACGATTTCGACCTCTATTATGAAAAAAACCTGGCGCTTCACGATGTTTACCTGGGCTTGTGCGGCAATGAGCGCCTCGTCCGGATCGTCAATACCATGAAGAAGCGGCTGTACGATTTTCCCAGGCAGCGGGGTTTCGTCAAAGAGTGGGAACAGGCTTCCATCATCGAACATACGGAATTGCTCGACTTGATCAGGCAGGGGAAAACTTCCGAGGCGGTAGCCTATATCCGGGATGTCCACTGGTCCTTCAAGGTCCAAAAAAAATATATCACTCTCTATTATCGGAGTGCCGTGGATCCAGCAGGGACCCGGGCGGAGGATTGACGGACGAAGGTCATGAGCGAAGGACTGATCTTCGATATCAAGAGATATTCGATCAACGACGGACCCGGCATCCGCACGACCGTTTTTTTCAAAGGATGTCCTCTTCAATGCCGCTGGTGTCACAATCCCGAGGGCCAGTCTTCTACCCCCGAGGTCATGGTCAGGGCTGCCCGCTGTCTGAAAGACTGCTCCGAATGCCTGGCCGTCTGTCCGGAGGGGGCGCTCAGCAAGAGCGGCGCTATCCCGGTGCTCGACCGTATCCGCTGTACGACCTGCGGAAAATGTGCCGAAATGTGTCCCACTCAGGCCATCGAGATGGTCGGACGCCGCCTGAACGCGACAGATCTGGTGTGGGAAATAGAGAAGGACCGCGTTTTCCATGAGGAATCGGGCGGCGGAGTGACCTTCTCCGGCGGCGAACCCCTCTCCCAGCCGGATTTTCTGGATGAGGTCCTCGAGCTCTGCCGAAAAAAAGAGATCCACGCTGCGGTCGACACCTGCGGCTTGGCGGCACCCGAGGTCCTTGACAGGATCGCCGCCAAGGCGGATCTTTTTCTTTTCGACCTCAAGACCATGGACGAACAGAAACACATCGCCTTCACCGGCGAATCGAACCGGTTGATCCTGGAAAACCTCAAGAGGTTGGCCGCTACGGGCAAGAAGATCGTCGTCCGTATCCCGATCGTGCCCAGTATCAATGACGACACGGAGAACATCCGCCGCACCGCCGGGTTCCTTAGAACCCTCGAAGGGATCTCCGAGATCAGCCTCCTTCCTTACCACAGGCTGGGGAGGGACAAATCCAAGGGGATCGAGAAAGAGAGCTCCTGCCTGGAATTTTCGTCGCCGACCGAAGAGAGCCTGGAGAGGCTCAAGGCGGACCTGGAATCCCGCGGGTTCCGGGTGAGCCGAGGAGAATGACCGATGAACGAGCGGATCAGGAAACTGAGAGAGCAGAGCCTGCAAGCCAAACCCAGGATCACGGCCGAGCGGGCGCAGCTCATCACCGAGTTCTACAGGGAGCACGCGTCTCCAACCATATCCCCGGCCATGAAACGGGCCCTGGCCTTCAAGCACCTGCTCAAGCACAAGACCGTGTGCATCAACGAGGGAGAGCTGATTGTCGGAGAGAGGGGGCCCGCCCCCAAATCAACACCAACCTATCCTGAGATCACCACCCACAGCCTCCAGGACCTGGACATCCTCAATAGCCGGCCCAAGATTCCTTTCCGGGTGGACCCGGAGACACGGAGGATCTACGAGGAGGAGATCATCCCCTTCTGGCGCGGCCGGACCATCCGCGAAAAGATCTTCGCCGCCATGGATGCTGCCTGGATGGATGCCTACGAAGCCGGCATTTTCACCGAGTTCATGGAGCAGCGCGCACCCGGCCACACCGTCCTCGACGACAAGATCTACAAGAAAGGATTGGAGGATTTCAAAGAGGACATCGGCCGGACGATCGCCGGACTGGACTTCGGAGCCGACCCCGAGGCGTTCGCTAAAAGGGAAGAGCTCGAGGCCATGGCGGTGGCGGCGGACGGGCTCATCCTCTTTGCGGAGAGGCACGGCGAGAAAGCCCGCGAACTGGCCGCAACGGAAACAGATCCGCAGAGGAAGAGAGAGCTGGAAAGGATCGCCGAAGTCTGCTTCCGTGTGCCCCGGTACGCGCCCCGCGATTTTTATGAAGCCTTACAGTCCTACTGGTTTGTCCACCTCGGCGTCATCACCGAACTCAACACCTGGGACTCTTTCAACCCGGGACGGCTCGATCTGCATCTCTATCCCTTCTATAAAAAGGGGCTGGAGGAGGGGACTCTGACCGAGGAGTCTGCCCGCGAACTGCTTCAGGCCTTCTGGATCAAGTTCAACAACCAGCCCGCCCCGCCCAAGGTCGGCGTGACCGCCGAAGAGAGCGGCACCTATACCGATTTCTGCCTGATCAACCTCGGCGGCGTGAAAAAGGACGGCAGGGATGCCGTCAACGAACTCTCCTTCCTGATTCTCGACGTCGTCGAGGAAATGCGGCTCCTCCAACCCAGCTCGATGGTCCAGATCAGCAAGAAGACGCCGGACAGCTTCCTCCGCCGCGCCCTGCACATCGTTAAGACCGGCTTCGGTCAGCCCTCCATCTTCAACACCGACGCCATCATCCAGGAGATGATCCGGCAGGGGAAATCCCTTGAGGACGCCCGTCTGGGCGGGGCCAGCGGCTGTGTCGAGGCCGGGATCTTCGGCAAAGAAAACTACAACCTCACCGGCTATTTCAACCTCACCAAGGTCCTGGAAGTCACGCTCAACAACGGACTTGATCCGAGGACGGGAAAGACCATCGGCCTCGAGACCGGCGACCCGCGGGCTCTCGCGAGCTACGAGGATCTCCTGGCCGCCTTCCGCCGGCAGGTCCGCCATTTCATCGATATCAAGATAAGGGGAAACAGCATCATCGAGCGAATCTACGCCGAGTACATGCCCGCACCCTTCCTCTCGCTCCTCATCGACGACTGCATCGCCCGGGGCCGGGACTATCACGACGGCGGTGCCCGTTACAACACCTCCTACATCCAGGGCGTCGGCATCGGCACCACAACTGACGCCCTGACCGCGATCAAGGACAACGTCTTCGACCGGAAAGCCGTGACTATGGCCCAGCTCCTGGATGCCGTGAAGAGCGATTTTTCCGGGAAAGAAACGTTGCGCCAGCGTCTCCTCAACAAGACGCCGAAATACGGCAACGATGACGACTATGCCGACGAGGTCATGATCTCCATTTTCGAGCTCTACTACGACGCCGTCAACGGAAGGCCCAACACCAGGGGCGGGACCTACCGGATCAACCTGCTCCCGACCACCGTCCATGTTTATTTCGGGAAGGTCACGGGGGCGACCCCGGACGGCCGCAAAGCCCACGAACCTCTCTCCGAAGGCGTCTCTCCCGTCCAGGGCTCCGACCGGCACGGCCCGACGGCAGTGATCAAATCCGTGTCCAAGATGGACCATCTCCGCACCGGAGGAACTCTCCTCAACCAGAAATTCACCCCCCAGCTCCTGTCCACCGAGGAAGGGATCGGCAAGCTGGCCCACCTGGTCCGGTCCTACTTCAAGCTCGACGGCCACCACATCCAGTTCAATGTGGTGACGGCCGAGACGCTGCGCGAGGCCCAGAAGCACCCGGAAAAATATCGCGACCTGATCGTCCGGGTCGCCGGCTACAGCGATTATTTCGTCGACATCGGGCGGGATCTCCAGGATGAGATCATCCGCCGCACCGAGCACACCGCGTTCTGACGGGCGAAAACCGTTATTCTTTCCGATCGTTTTGGATGAACTTCCGGGCAAGCTCCTCCGAGTCCCCATAAAAGCCCTGGAGTCTCAGGAGTTCCGCGGTCAGGTCCCGGCGCACGGCGCGGTAGGTCGGGTCATCATAATGCCTCTTCAGTTCGCCCATCTCGATGAGATCGGGGTTGTAGTATTCGCCCTGGCCGGCACCGATATTGAATTCTCGGCGCCAATCTGGTATACGAATGAGGATATTCGGATAAACCTGAAGCGAGGAGAAATCGATGTTTGAAGGTGCCGTTTACGTCCAAAGAAGAAAGCTCTTGAAAAGGCGGATGAGAAGCGGCCTTCTCCTTTTCCCGGGCAACCAAGAGAGCCCGATGAACTATCCGGCCAACACCTATCCCTTCCGTCAGGACAGCTCGTTCCTCTATTTCTTCGGACTCGACACGCCGGGAGTGGCGGCGGTCATCGATGTCGACGCCGGAACCGAGACGATCTTCGGCGATGATATCACCCTCGAGGACGTCATCTGGATGGGGGACCTCCCCACAATAAAGGACAGAGCGGCGGCCGTCGGCGTCAAGAGGACCACGCCGCTGGCTCGACTGGATGAGACGATCGCCCAGGCCCGCAAAAAGGGTCGGCCGATTCATTTTCTTCCCCCTTACCGGCCGGAAACGCTGACCCGTCTGTCAGACTTGCTCGGCGTCCGGCCCCAGGAGGTCAGAAAGCGGGTCTCCAGCGAACTGATCAGGGCCGTGGTGGCTCAGCGCTCCACCAAGACCGAGGAGGAGGTCGCCGAGATCGAAAAATCTCTGGCCGTCAGCGGCCGGATGTACTCGGCGGCCATGGCCACGATCCGGCCCGGCCTTTACGAGAGCGCCATCGTCGGCGCGATCGAAGGCATCGCCTTGGCCCATGGCTGCCTGACGGCCTTCCCGACGATCGTGACGATGAACGGGCACATCTTCCACAACCAATACCATAGCAACAGGCTGGAAAAAGGACGTCTCCTGGTCATCGATTCCGGAGTTTCCTCGGCCCGGGGATATGCCTCCGACATCACCCGCACGATCCCGGTCAGCGGGGCCTTCTCGCGGAAGCAGCGGGAGATCTACGAGATCGTCCTGAAAGGACAGCTCCAGGCCATCGCGGCGATGAGGCCGGGAGCGAGGTTTAAAGATATCCACCTGGCTACGGCCAGGACCATGGCCTCGGGATTGAAAGACATCGGGCTGATGACCGGGGACGTCGATGAGGCCGTCTCCGCGGGCGCGCATGCGCTCTTTTTCCCCCACGGCCTCGGCCACATGATCGGGCTCGACGTTCATGATATGGAAGGTCTGGGTGAGGATTACGTCGGCTACGACGAGACCGTGACGAGGAGCAAGCAGTTCGGCCTGGCCTACCTGAGGGTGGCCAGAGAGCTGAGGCCCGGGTTTGTCCTCACCGTCGAGCCCGGGATCTATTTCGTCCCCGCGCTCATCGAACGCTGGCAGGCCGAAAAACGGTTCGCCCAATTTATCAATTATACCCAGGTCGAAGGATACAGGGATTTCACCGGCATCCGGATCGAGGACGACGTTCTCGTCACCGAGAAAGGAAGCCGCGTCCTGGGCAAGCCGATCCCCAAGAAAGCCGGAGATCTCGAAAAGGCCAGGGCCGCTGCCAAGGCAAAAAGATGAAGGTCGCCCTCGTCCAGCAGCACGCCTCCCCCGAACGCGAAGACAATATCCGTCGCGGAGCGGAGGCGTTCAGGGAGGCCGTCAGCGCCCCGCAAGAGGAGGATTTCATACTCTACGCGGAGTGTGACCTGGGCCGGATCCTCCGCTCCTTCGCCAAGCGGCATTTTCTCCGGGACCGTCGTCCCGGATTCTACAGAACCGCCGGACTCTTCGATTGAACGATATGGCCAACTGGTACGTCATCAACACCAAACCCAAAAAGGAATTCCAGGTAGGGAAGCTCTTCGCCGAGGGGGGGTTCACTTATTATTATCCGATTTACAAGCTGGAAAATCGGGTCAGGCCGTTTTTTCCCGGCTACGGCTTCCTGGTCTTCGATTTTCCCTCCCAGTACCAGATGGTCAAGTACACCAGAGGGGTCAAACGGGTGGTGGGAAGCAGGGAAGGTCCGATCCCCATTCCTGACGAGGTCATCCAGGGGCTCAAGGCCAGGGAGGTTGGGGGACTCATCGAACTCGAGAAGCACGGTATCGAGCCCCGCGTGGGAGACGAGATCGAGGTGGCTGAAGGCGCGCTCAAAGGACTCCGGGGCGTCTTCCAGCGGGAGCTCGGCGACAAGGAACGGGTGATGATCCTGTTGAGCTACGTGTCCTATCAGGGGCAGCTTCTGATCGAAAAGAAGAAACTCAAAAAAGCCCGACCATAAGGAGAACCGCCATGAACATCCCGATGCTCGACTTGAAGGCTCAATATGCGACCATTAAAGACGAGAT
>DATKXS010000020.1:0-4745 GCA_035528895.1 Candidatus Desulfaltia sp. | reverse complement strand
TTCTCTTGTGGGATAGACCTGAACAAGGCGGCTGCTATTATCCCCCAATCGGGGGGCCATGGCAAGAGCCGGTATCAGGTTATAGGAGCTCATTCTTTCCTCACTAGGTTAAGATGAATGAGCGGGGCAAAAGGTTGCTTCTTGGCGCGTTTTAAGCAGAAGGATGGCTCTGGGAGGTCCTGGAGCCCGCGGAAATTCTCTTTTAGAACGGCCCCCAGCGCATCAGGACGGGCGGGATGAGGGTGATCAACCCGAAGATGACCCAGATAATGACCAGGGGAAGGAGCCATTTGGCCCATTTTTCCCAGCGCAACTGCGCCAGCCCCAGTATTCCCATGGTCACGCCGGAGGTCGGAAGGATGGGATTGATGTACTCGGCCAATTGGAAAGCAAAGACAGAGGTCTGACGGGTGATGCCCACGAGTTCGCCCAGCGGCGCCATGATGGGCATGGTCAGGGCCGCCTGGGCGGTTCCCGAATGGACGAAAAAGTTGATGACGCACTGCGACATGAACATCATCTGGGCGGAGACAACGGGATGAAAACGTGCGATCGTCTGCGACATATAATGCAGCGTCGTATCGAGGATTTTTCCGTCGGTGGCCACGACGAGGATGGCCCGGGCGCAGCCGATGATCAGGGCGGCATTGACCATGTCTTTAGCTCCGTCGACGAATGAGCGGGCGATGTCTTCTCCCTTCAATCGTCCGACGACACCAGAGAGCATACCCAGGGCCAGGAAAAGGCCGGCCATCTCATTGATATACCAGCGGTACTTCAGGATACCGAAGACGAGGAGAGCCATGCCCGCCAGGACTACGTAGAGGACGCGTCTATGGGCACCGGTGAGCTCGACCTTTTCCGCCGGCGGGAGGTCGAGACGAAGCTTCTCCCGGCGCGCCCGGTCGTCTTCATACACGGGGCTTAATCGGGGATTCTTGTGCACCCTGGCCGCATAGCGCATCACGACGGCGATGGCGATCGTCGTCCCCCCCGCCCAGATGAGGATCCGGTAGCCCATCCCCGAGTAGACAGGCAGACCCGCGATCCCCTGGGCGATCCCGACGGTGAAGGGGTTGAAAAAGGCGCCCGCAAACCCGGCCGCCGCGCCGACAAAGGGGAGCGCGACTCCGACGATCGAGTCATAGCCGAGCGAGAGCGCCAGGGGTATAAAGATCAGGACGAAGGGCATGGTTTCTTCGCACATTCCGAAGACCGCCCCTCCCAGCGAAAAGATAGTCATGATCACGGGGATGAGCAGGGCCCGGAGGGCCTTGCTCCGGCCGAACCGCAAGGCCAGGTTATGGATGAAGGCCATGATGGCGCCCGTCTTCTGGATGACCGCGAAGGCTCCCCCGACCACGAAGACGACGGCGATGATGGCGGCGGCCTCGATGAAACCTTTGACCGGAGAGACAAAGAGCGCGCCCAGCCCCTGGGGATTGCGGGCGGTCTGGGCAAAGGTGCCCGCCACCGGCATGGTCCGGCCGTCTTTTTCCGCCCTCTGGTACTGACCGCCGGGGACGATCCAGGTGGCCACGACCGTGAGCATCACCATCGCATAGATCAGGACCAACGTATGGGGCAGCTTGATCTTCCGGAAGCGCATCAGCGCACCGCCTCTCTGGCCTTGAGGTCGAACCGGTCACCCCCGACCAGCACATGCATGACCACGCCCCGAAGAGCAATGAGCCCGGATGGGGTGACTGCCGTATCCGCCCGGGATCCGTCATAGACGACGACACTCCTCAGGCCCACAACCTCGAAGGTTTGGTCGGGGGCGACGATGATGGCCGTTTCCTCGTCGATCCCGATCCCCAGGAGAGAAGGCCTTTCGGCCACCAGGCTGATCAACCGGTTATGTCGTTTTCTGGTCACAAAATGCTGGTCGATGATGGCCGTGCGGATGAAGCCGAGCCCTTCGCTGGTGACGATGTTCGCGGCTTCCAGGGTCTCGAACTCATGTCCTTCCTCGACCGTCCTCCTCTCATCACCCGTGATCATAACCTCGCTCATCACCGCGGCGCCGGCGCTCGTCCCGGCCATGACACAGCCCTGGTCATAGAGTTCGAGGAGCCGGCGGTGGAGGGGAGTCTGGCGGAGGACCGCCATCTGCCGGGACTGATCCCCGCCGGAAAAGAATACCCCCCCGGCACCTTCGAGCAAGCGGACGCTTGTCTCGGATAGAGCCTGGTCGCGAGTCAGGATAAGGTTTTCGACCTGCCGGGCGCCCAGGTTTAGGAACTCGGAAACCAGGCCGGCGCCGGTCTCCTCGGGCTCGCTGCTGGCCATCGGGAAGACGACGATTTTTCCGTTTCCAAACCGCCCGGCCATCTCAACGAACCGCCGCATCATGCTTTCCGGCCGGTCACCCCCGCCGATAATGAAGAGATACCCCTTTGTCTTGGGGAGAGCAGGGGAAACAAGACCGGACGCCAGGATGAGAAATAACGGCCAGATTCTTTTCATGGGCCCTCCGAAGTCCCCTATCTTATCACAACATCCGCCGCCGGCTGAAAGGAGGCCGATGAGGAGCTGGAGATGGGCAGGATTCTCTTCCCCCTTAGAGGTGATATGAGAGGGGAAAAAATCCCCCCGTAATTCATCCCCATGGGCGATTGTCCGATCTCCGTTCGCCGGATAAAGTGGACGAGAACGTTCGAGAATTGTGTTCTGCCAGAAAATGGTCTGAAGAAAGGCTCCCAAGCGATGACGTCATCTAAGAAAGCCGATGTCAAAAAAACTATAAGAGCAGGAAGGAGGCACGCCCGTTCGCGCCAGGCCGAGGAGGACCTGCGGGAAAGCGAAAACAAATACCGGGCCCTCTTCGAGGGTATCCCCGTGGGGCTCTACAGGACGAGCCCGGACGGAAAGTTTCTCGACCTTAACCCCGCCATGGCCAGGATGCTCGGATGTGAAAACAAGGAATCCGTCGTCGGCAGGTTCGTCGGTGATTTCAACCTCGATCTCAAGGACCAGGAAAGATCGTTCGCTATCATGGCCCGAGACGGCGTCCTCCAGAACTTCGAGTTCCGGTTGAAGCGGGCTGACGGTTCAGTGATCTGGGTCCGGGACAATTCCCAGGCGGTCAGGGATTCCGGCGGCCGGATTCTTCATCACGAGGGAAGCCTGCTCGACATCACCAGGCATAAGGAAGAGGAGGCAGAGCTCCAGAAACGGGCCGAGCAGGTCATCCGCCATCAGGCCGCCCTCCTGGAGCTGGGCAAGCTCAGTTCCTCCGACCTCGATTCCACACTCCGGAAAATCACCGAAATCGATGCTCATACTCTCGATGTGGACCGGGTGAGCATCTGGTTTTTCGACTCCGAGCATACCGAGATCCGGTGCCGGGACCTTTATACAAAACCGGACAGCGGCCATGACCGGGGCATGGTGCTCAGGGCTCGGGATTTCCCGGACTACTTCCGGGCCCTCGAGGATTCTTGCATCATCGCCGCCGACGCCGCTCGGTCCGACCCGAGAACGCGCGAGTTCGCCGACCCCTACCTGGATCCGCTGGGTATCGTTTCGATGGTAGACATCCCCATCCGGCGCCGCGGCGAGATCATCGGGATTATCTGTCATGAGCATACGGGTCAGGAGAAAAAATGGACCCTCGAAGAGCAACATTTTGCCATCAGCGTGGGAGATACTGTCTCCCTGGCCCTGGAAGCCTTGGAACGCCGGCGAATGGAACGGGTCAATGAATCGATCTTCAAGATCTCCGAAGCGGCCAATTCTGCCCGGAACCTTCAGGAACTCTTCCATTCGATCCATGAAGTTATTTCCGGCCTGATGCCGGTCAGCAACTTCTACATCGCCCTCTATGATCCGGATCATGAGATTTTAAGTTTTCCCTACTTCGTGGACGAGTTCGATTCCCCGCCCGCTCCAAAAAAACTCGGGCGGGGATTGACCGAATATGTCCTGCGGACAGGCATTCCTCTCCTGGCTTCGCCGGAGGTGTTTGCCGAGCTCATCCAGCGCGGCGAGGTCGAATCCATCGGCGCGCCTTCCATCGACTGGCTGGGCGTGCCGCTCAATATCGATTCCAGAACCATCGGGGTCCTGGTCGTCCAGACCTATACCGAAGGCCTCCGCTACAGCGAGGAGGACAAGAACATCCTCAAGTTCGTCTGTGACCAGATCGCCATGGTCATCCATCGCAAGAAGACCGAGGAGGATGTCCAGGAGCGCGAGCGCTTCCTGACCAGCATGTTCGAGAGCATCCAGGACGGCATCTCCATCCTGGGCCAGGACTACACTATCCTCCGGGTCAACAAAGCCATGGAAAACTGGTATGCCCATGCCCTGCCTCTCGTCGGAAAGAAATGCTACGAAGCCTACCATCTCCGCGATAAGCCTTGCGATATCTGCCCGACCCGAAAGGCCCTGGAGACTTCGGAAGCGGCCTACGATGTCGTCGCCAAAGTGGGAACAGGAAGTGCTATCACCGGCTGGATCGACCTCTACAGTTTCCCGCTAATCGATAGCAAGACGGGCCAGCTGAACGGTGTCATCGAGTACGCCCGCGATATCACCGAGCACAAAATGGCCGAGGACCGGCTCCAGGCGTCCCTGCAGGAAAAGGAGGTCCTCCTGCGGGAGATCCACCACCGGGTGAAGAACAACATGCAGGTTATCTCCTCCCTCCTCAACCTCCAGTCCCGCCACATCCAGGACCCCGCCGTCCTGGAGATATTCAAGGAGTCCCAGCGCCGCATCCGCTCTATGGCCCTCATCCA